>JAAXOC010000004.1 GCA_014237145.1 ANME-2 cluster archaeon | reverse complement strand
TTCCTCACAGGATATCCGATATGTTTAAAGGTTATGATAAAATTAAGAATGTGGCCTAGATTGATGGAAAATTGAGTTCGGGTGAGAAATAAATGAAACCAAAGAAAGTTATTAAGTTATTCGGAGATACTGTTAGGTTACATAGGCTTTAATAAAGCCTCCACTGTGTAAATATGATACTGATGTAATCAAATCAGTGTAAATCCGTATTATCCGTTCAATGCATGTTCCAGTGCAGTTCATACCTTACATCAAATGCCTGCACCCAGGCTCCAGGTACATTATCAGTAATGCCTACATGGCCTATGCCATTCTGGATATCATGGGCATCTGGGACGGGCACGACTGGACCGACTACCGGACGTGGGCCGTGATATCCGGACAGGAACAACCAATTTTCAAGCAGTACTGGTACACCAGCATGGAAGGACGGCTGCACATCTTTGGGCAGTGGCATAATTTAAGATACTTAACTCCACTTTGTTAGATTAGACAGTCACTTCACCTACTCATGTTGATTCCAATTTTTCACAAATATTTCGTCTAAGTGATCTTTCGATAGTGATTTGTTCTGAAATCGGGCAATTCCAAGTAGGGTTAGTTCTTCAAATATCATTAAGTATCGTATTCTGGTACACTACCGTATTCCACACTGAGCCCCATACCGGATGAAACAAATTTTGATACCAGGCCCACCGGGCCATATACCATAACGGCAGGGGATGTGTCAAAGACCGTGGACGTTAAGGAGCAAGATGTATTGAACGGCGGAACGGTTACTGTGGATATGGTCTGACTAAAATTCCCACTTGATGTTGAGGAATTCCCTTGAAAATATGTTATCAGCGATACATATTTGTGAGAGAAAAGTCATTTTACATTATAAAATGAATTTTTAAAAGTTGGAGATGTTCATGGAGACCGTAGAGATACCAAAGGATGTTTGGAACCCGATTTCGAGTTTAGTACACCACGGTTTATTTGAAAATGAAAGATCTGCCATCATAAACATAGTACACGATTTGAGCTTGTCCAAAATGAAAGAATATGAACTGTCTATGCAGGAATACGAAACAAAATATGGCCTTGTTTTTGAACATTTTGAACAGCAGCTCAAAGCTACTGAAAAAGAAGACTTTGAAAAATGGGATGACTACATTGAATGGAAGGCATACTCTAAAGCATATTCTTACTGGAGTTGTGTCCATAAGGAGATATCCCCTTGGTTGTAGTTAGGACGATAACGATTTTAAGTAAGCATAGTGTTGTCGTTGAACTTCGTATCACAAAAACCCTGGTCGAACCAGAAATTGAACTGATCAAAGCAAATGCAACTCTTACAGATGGCTCTGTTTTACATGTATCTGAAACCACCGGGGAAGGCTGGCGGGACTACTCTTATCACTGGCAGAGAAATGGTGAATTGATAAGAAGATGGGACAATGCCCCGCATCATAGGAATCTTCCGAATTTTCCACATCATATTCAAGAGGAAGATGATATTCTGCCCGGGGATGATGTGAACTTAACTGACATCCTGTCATTTATTGAGATGCGAGTGAAAAAGCAGAAATAGGCAATACAATCCGTAAAAGTAAATACCCACCACTGCTGGGAACGGTACATGTAGCTTAGTGGTGCCGTATTCCACACTGGACCCCATACCGGATGAGACCAACTTTGATACCAGGCCCACCGGGCTATATACCATCACGGTAGGGGATATATCAAAGACCGTGGATGTTGCAGAACAGGATGTATTGAACGGTAGGACAGTTACTGTTAATCTAGAATGACATTGTTTACAGCTTACAACAATGTTACATTGTATAGCGCCATGCAGTCATACGAGACTTTACAGGTAGCAATAATATAAGCTTAAGGAAGAGCTTCTATTGCTGGGCATGCCTGTTAAAATACACTTCCCCGGAAACACATACAGCCAGAACAAGGCCGCAATAAAAGCATCCTTCCCTAAGACCTGCAAATGGGATATGAAAAGCCGTAAGGGCTGGTTCGGCAAGGACCTTGATATAACAGCCCACCTGAGGTCAGGCGAGCCAGGGACACTGTATCTTGAAGGCAAACAGGATTATATTAATTCAGTGGCCACAGCCTGTAAAGAGATAGTAGAATCCTGTCAGGTCGAAGTGGTCGATAAAATTCCCGATTTTCATCCCTTCGAACCCGAAAGGAAGACTCAATCGAAATATGCAGGAATTGACCTGTCCCCTGAAGCCATGATGAAGTCACGCATACAAAACGAGCGGGCCATAATGGAAGCCTGCGGCATGCCAGGGGATTTCATCAGGAAATGGATCGCTATTATCGAAAAAGAATACCAGGACCTCGAAGATAAAAAAAATTAGGCTATGATATTGCTCCCTGCTTTATCCACTTTAATATATCTCAGAGACAACCATATCAGCCAGGATATGCAGTTCTATAGATACCCCAATGCCCAGCACGACCGCTGCGATGAATTCAACTGGTATCCGGTATATGTTAAATCCAGCCAATACCAGGACTGGTAAAAGTATAAGGGTAAAGTTGGCAAGGATCGTTAAAGGTCCGAAAATAAAATGGTGTGACAGTCCCCTGTGCTTGAACATAACCTTGTATGGCCACCACAGGAACCTGAATATCCCCCATCTTCCGTAAGGGGAACTGTTTATATCCAGGTCAGGGCTCAGGAAAAAAGTGCCAAATAGGTATGAGATTGAAAAAACCGATATAATTTGAAAATTCAAATATTCCATTGGCAGTACAATATCAGCCCTTGTAGATAAGGAATAAAGTCCTGAAATGATGATGACCAATACAGTTATGTTGATTATATTATGGTTTTTTCCGTCCGGCATCGTTTTTTATCCATCCATTAAATACTTTATTTAATTTGCCTGTTTACAAAAGTATCTATTAAATGTGCAAGGCCAAATCCTCCGAAAAGGTTAAAAGGGATGCCCTTATTTAAAAGAACATTCACCGGAGTATCCATTATTGCTTAATAGTGAAGAGATTTCCAGGATTATATTGAACTGATTAGGTTGGAGGTAAGGGTTTTAAGGATTTATCCCTGATAAATGCAAGAATGCTTATTCCTCTTTTAATTAAAAAAAAAACAATCAATTTATCAATATTCTTTAAATCTTATCCCTTCATAATAAGAGTAAGATGGATTGGCCGGATGATTGGGTATACCAATCCACCAGCCAAATAAGCGATAGCTGGCTCGGCTGTCAAAATGTTGTATCGTCCATTA
Source organism: ANME-2 cluster archaeon (assembly GCA_014237145.1). Classification (NCBI taxonomy): domain Archaea; kingdom Methanobacteriati; phylum Methanobacteriota; class Methanomicrobia; order Methanosarcinales; species ANME-2 cluster archaeon. The sequence goes on along the minus strand of JAAXOC010000004.1, from coordinate 14,420 downwards.
TGAGATACAAAAAATACCAGCGTTATTCGCTGGAAAAGGAGGACTAACAGGTAATGCTACAAGAACTTCAAACCAGAAAGGCAGATTTAAGTGTAAAATCTGAAGAATATAAGGAAATGCGTAACAAGCTCAACACTGAAGCAAGTACGTTAGCAAGCAATCGAAATGAACTTAACAAGCGCACAAAGGAACTCATTGATGAAGCCCAGGAACTCAAAAACCTGAGGGATACCAATAATGCATTGGTCAGTGAGAACAAGGCCAAGCGCGATGAAGTGAATGAAAAAGCCAGTAAGGTCTATGCACAGGTAGATAAGCTAAGGAAGGACCTGCACCTGAGTGACGGACCATCTTTAAAGGATCTTAAGAAGGAGATTGACCATCTTGAGTTTGAGCAGATGACCAGAGTGATGGACTCAAATAAAGAACGTGAACTGGTGGAGAAAATCGGTCATCTCATGGATGAGTTCAAAAGTAAAAAAGACCAGCTTGAAAGTAACCAGGAACTCAAGACATTACTTGAAGAAGCCCAGAAATCAAAGGACGAGGCTTCAGTACATCACGAAAAAGTAAAGGAGTATGCTGAAGCTGCACAGGAATATCATGAAAAGATGATAAAGACCTTCAAGGAAGCCGATAAGGTCAGGGCGGAATCAGATAAAGTACATAAGGATTTTGTCAAAATACAGGAGTCTGCTGATGAACAGCACAGGCTCTTTATCAAGACCCAGAGAGAGATACGTGACTTTGATAAACTGATAATCGGTCTTAAACGAAAGGGCAAGAAGGGCAGGGAATCTGTTGTCAAAGCCCAGGCCAAGAAGGAAGCTGAAGAAATATATTCCCAGTTTAGACTTGGCGAAAAGATCAGTACAGAAGACCTATATGTTCTACAGAGGTCGGGATTACTCTAATCCCACCTTTTTTTCTATTATCCGGTCGTACAGACAGTCCGGTCCATTTCGTTATTTACCAGTATGATGCAGTGGTCAGCATGCAAACTTTTTGGGCCAACATTGATGGTCTTTGCATCTGAATCCTGGATCACAGTTTCTTCTTCCGGTGTCATACCGGTATGGTCACCAAGTATGAAAACAACATTTTCTGGCACGTTTTCTTTAAGCTCGTCCCTGATGTCGCCCCCATCTTCCCGCATGTAGAACAGCCTTTTTTCATCAGTAAGTACTTCTTCCAGCAGGTCTGCAAGGCCCCCTAGCCGTATCCATACTCCGGGTGTGGATTCTCTCCACCTGGGAATGGCACTTTTTTCCAGTGCTTTTTTGATAAGGGAACCGCTGCTGCGCTCATCAGGATTAAGATATCTAACATTCTCCCCTTCGAACTTAACGATCCCTGGCATATATGGTTCACCCAGCAGTACCAGATATATTATCACATCCCGTCGCAGGTCATGGCTTAAGAACAGTGCGGAATTCACGCAGCGGCATAATATATCCATCCTGCCGCCGCTGCCGGGCAGGTCGTTCAGGTTAAAATTCCCGTCGGTTCGCGCTTTGTGCCCTACTACTATAAACTCCCGCATGGTAATGTAAAATGCATAAGACATATATCTGTCTAACCCAAAATGGTAGGTATTGAGGTAATTATATGAAATTCCTTGCATTATCAGACTTGCATGGCGACTATTCAAAGGTCGAGGCATTGCAACAGTGCGCCGGTGAGGTCGATGTAGTATTAATAACAGGTGATATCACCAACTTCGGACCCGCTGGGAAGGCCCTTGAATTCATTAACATGTTCGATGTACCGGTCCTGGCAGTACCTGGCAATTGCGACCCTGTGGATATCCTGGAAGTACTGGACGGCTCAAAGGCTATCAACCTGCATAAGAACTGCCATACCATTGGTGATGTGAACTTCATGGGGCTGGGTGGGTCTAATGCTACCCCGTTCGATACGCCATTCGAACTTACTGATGAGGATATTGAACAGTCCCTGGATAAGCTGCTTGATGAATGTTCAGGCATCAGGAACGTATTGGTTAGTCACGCCCCGCCATACGGATATAGTGATAAGCTGCCAGTGGGACATGTTGGCAGCCAGGCGATAGCAAAGTTCGTTAATCGTTTCGCCCTTGTTGTATGCGGACACATACACGAGGCCAGGGGTACTACCATGGCAGGTGACACGATTGTGGTCAATGTGGGCGAAGCATCCAAAGGGTACGGGGCACTGATTATCACGAACGATAATATCAGCGTGGAACTCATTGAAGTATAGGCTTCCGGCTCAAGAAAAATGGAAATATCAGATAGGATAAACGAAATATCAGACAGGATTTACAGGATTGACAGGATACGATACAATCCTGTAAATCCTGTAAATCCTGTCAAAAGATTTGATTGAAACTAAGAAAATTACCTATATCGATATCGAAATGCGTTTATAATTTCCTATATGTTGAAAAACCATGAAAATCGCTATCACTGGTAAGGGTGGTGTGGGCAAGACCACACTGGCAGGTACACTGGCACGGCTTCTGGCACGGGACGGTATGGATGTGCTGGCCATTGATGCCGACCCTGATATGAACCTGGCGTCTGCACTGGGTATTGATGAGCCACCTCTGCCCCTTACAGAGTATGAGGATATGATTGACGAGAGGGCGGGTGGACCTGGCGGGATGTTCAAACTGAACCCGAAAGTGGATGATGTGGTTGAGCGCTTCGGTGTGGTGGGGCCCGATGGTGTGAGGATGCTGGTGATGGGTACTGTGGATCGGGGCGGTAGTGGATGTATGTGTCCTGCATCGTCCTTTCTGCGGGCACTGCTGCGGCATGTGGTGCTGAAGGAATCGTCTGTAGTTATTATGGATATGGAAGCAGGCATAGAGCATCTGGGCAGGGGAACGACCAGGGGCATCGACCTGATGATCGTGGTAGTGGAACCAGGAGCGCGCAGTCTTGAGACTGCTGAGAGGATAAAGAGGCTTGGTACTGATATTGGGGTGACGAAATTCGCTGCCGTGATAAACAAGGCCGGAGAGGAGGATTTAGGGGCAGTGGAGTACAGACTGGAAAATATGGGTATCCCGGTACTGGGGACCATACCCTATGACAGCTCCCTTGTTAAGGCTGATCTAGCCGGGCGCTCGCCTGTGGAAGAAGGGGGAGCAGCGATGGCGGCTATCGAGGGGATTAAGGACAGGCTGGTTTTGATTTGAGATATGGGTTTGGTTTTCAGGGATCGTATTAACCTTTGAGAGCCCTGCAATGCGGTACTGAACATATCGTGATGCAATATTTACAAAATTATAATTACCTTTCAAATAATCTTAATAAAAGTGAGTACTGCTATTGATAAAGCAATTGCTCATCTGATGCATATTGAAGCATAGCTGACTTTACCAGATTCACACATAAAATAATTGAGTGGAATTATATGATCTCCGAAATATCATCCAAAATATTGGAAAACTTTGAGACTAAAGATACTGCAAGAGAGAGTTCATTAAAACGTTCCCGGAAAATGGTGAGACTCTCGGGCAGAGCAATAAAGTCGATACACAGGGGAGAATGTGACATTGCCAAACAGTTGCTGGATGAGGTTTCAATACTGAACCAGGAGATAATCTCAGAACTTCTGAACCATCCCGATATTTTCCATGCAGGATTTGTTGAGAATGCACAGCAGGAATATGCAGAAGCTAGTATCCTTTATAGCATACTGAAAAAAGAAAGGGTGCCTGATCCTGCAAAACTTTGCGTGAAGGACCCGGCGTACCTGCTTGGACTGGGTGATGTAGTAGGAGAATTGCGACGCTTCATACTTGACCTTATTAGGCTTGACAGACCTCATGAAGGTGAAGAACTACTTGAGATCATGGATGAAATTTATACCACTATAATGTTATTTGATTTTCCTGATGCCCTGTCAAGGGGATTGAGGCGCAAAGGAGATGTGGCCCGGAGCCTGGTGGAACGTACCCGGGGAGATATTACCAATGCCATGGAACATGCCAAACTAAAGGAACGAATGTCTGAACTGGAAAAAAAACTATGAGGATCAACTATCATGGTCCGGAGGTTACAAGAAAATGCTAACTTCGTTCGCATTTACTTGAGTATATAGTCTTGTAGATTATATACAAAAACAAAGACCTGACGACTTTAGTGTAATTTAAATACAAACATTGATGTATATGTGGATAGGACGGCTTATATGAGATTTGACCCTGAAAAAATAAAGCAGGCTGCTAAAGAGGATTTTGACGCTGCCTGGAACCAAGGAAAAGAATATATAACACAACCCGCGATCCCGGACCAGTATCCCAGGTTCAAGCTAAGTTACGGCAAACCCCATCCTATTTATGATACAATACAGAAACTGAGGGAAGCCTATCTCCATCTGGGATTTACGGAAGCGGCCAATCCGATGATCGTGGATGACAGAGAGATACACAAACAGTTCGGGTATGAGGCCCTTGCAGTGCTGGACCGGTGTTTCTACCTGGCAGGTCTGCCCAGGCCCAATGTAGGCATCTCGGATGAGAGGATAGCCAGGGTCAGGGAGATCATCCAGGTGGATGATGAGGGGATTGACACGATACGCCAGATATTACATTCATATAAGAAAGGTGAAATAGAGGGCGATGATCTGGTGCCTGAAATATCCCACCGGCTGGACGTACCCGGCTCAAAAGTGGCAGTAATGCTGGACCATGTCTTCCCTGAGTTCAAGGAACTGACACCCATCAGCTCCAGCAAGACCCTGAGGAGCCACATGACCTCTGGCTGGTTCATTTCCCTGGGTGCAATGATAGAGCGGGTCCGCCCACCGGTCAGGTTGTTCAGCGTGGATCGGTGTTTCAGGCGGGAACAGCAGGAAGATGCCACCCGGCTCATGACCTACTTCTCGGCGTCCTGTATCATTATGGAACCTGAGGTTACGGTGGAGCACGGCAAGGCCGTAGCTGCCGGGCTTTTATCCCAGTTCGGGTTTGAGAAGTTCAGTTTCAGGCCCGATGAGAAGCGCAGCAAATACTACGTGCCAGATACCCAGATAGAAGTATTTGCATACCATCCGGGACTGGTGGGCAGCAATACTAAATATAGTGACGGCTGGGTTGAAGTGGCCACATTCGGCATATATTCACCCTCGGCGCTGGCCCAGTATGATATCCCATATCCGGTAATGAACCTTGGCCTGGGTGTGGAGCGACTGGCCATGATACTGCACGATTCTACTGATGTGCGCGCCCTTACGTATCCTCAGTTCCCTGTATATGAAGAGGAATGGAAGATGGCAGACGAGGAACTGGCAGGCATGATCTCAGTTGAGAAGGCGCCTTCGACCAAAGAAGGATGGGATATCCAGCGTGCCATTGTCAGGGTATGCGAGGAGCACGGCGGTGAGCCAAGTCCTTGCGAGTTCCTGGCATGGGAAGGGGATGTGAACAGTCGGAATGTTAGGGTAATGGTCAGTGAGCCAGAGGAGGATACAAAACTGTGCGGACCTGCTGCCATGAACCATATCGTGGTTGTGGACGGCGATGTACTGGGCCTGCCTGATTCACCAAAATACGAGAAGAAGTTCAATAAAGGCACAGTGGCAAACCTACGGTATATCGAAGCCTTTGCGGCCCTGGCGGCAGCAGATATCGAGGCTGCATCAGCAATCGGAGATGCTTCACAGACCAGGGTGCGTATCGTTAAGGTGCCTTCAGAAGTGAATGTACGGCTTGACCCTATAGCCCAGCGTTATATCACAGGCCATAAGAAGAAGATAGACCTGCGCGGGCCCGTATTTACTACGGTCAGGGCTGAATTCTTCTAAGTGGTGTCATCGGGGGTTGGGATGATAAGGATTGCCATAACAGGCAGGCCCGGTGTGGGGAAGTCCACTGTTATCGCAAAAGTAGTGGAAAAACTGGATGCCAATGTGAGCGGTATCCAGTGTGGTGAGATTCGCAGTGAAGAGAAGCGTGTGGGTTTCAAAATACAGGACCTAGCCACAGGACGGGCCGGTATATTGAGCCATGTGGAATGCAGCGGGCCGGCTGTGGGTAAGTATTACGTAAACCTTGCCGACCTTGATGGTATCGGTACAAATGCCGTAAAGAAGGCTCCTAATTGTGACCTGCTGGTGATTGATGAGATAGGGCCAATGGAACTAAAATCCCAACATTTTGTCTCGGCAGTAGAGCATGTTTTGGATTCGGACCGGGACATGCTGGTTGTACTGCACTATTCCAGCCGTCATCCACTTTCCTGTCGTATTCGTGAAGAGTTCAGGATCATTGCCGTAAATGAGCAAAACCGGGATGGTCTGGCAGAGATAATTACCGCCTGTCTGGGATAATTTTATTTATCTGTCCAAAACGTACTTATTCGTATATTAAACGGATGAGAGAGTAACAGGTTCTTTCACGGGAACGCATCCCAAACGAAATGCTTGTTATCCCTCTCGGCCTACTTTTCGAGTAGGCGACAAGATACTTTTTTGTTGCTCTTGCAATAAGGTGTATATATGAACGAAAAGGAGGAAAGCTCATTAAAGTACATAAGCAGATCATATTTGGGAATGGGGAAGATATGTCATCATCAGATATCACAACTTCTCATATTGAGCGACAAAATTTGACATTTCGTCAAGAAAATGAACCTCTTGCAAGGAAAATGATAGGATTTTCAAAGAAAGATTACTGGTTAAATAAGCAGATGATATTTTATTTGTCATTTTTTGATTTTGTAAGGCCATATTCTGGATTAGAACTAAAAATCAATCCAGATGATGAAGATATAACGAATCGAAAGTATATCCAGAGAACACCAATGGTAGCGGCGATAGCGGCTGGAAAAACCAATCATATCTGGATAATGTAGGAACTCTTGACGTTTTCTCATTTTAAAACGTCAGTAAATTAGCAGGTAAATACCGGTTTTTGTCAAAGATGGGATATAAATGTGAATATTTGTTAATTTGGATTAGTTTTGGGACAGCCTGAAAAAAAGTTATTCGGAAGGGGAGCTAACCCCTCCTCTAAATCTCATTCTATACTCAAAACAGCCCGGAATTGATGAACATTGCAGAGAATAAGATGGCAATCATGTTAACCACCTTGATCAGTGCATTCAGAGCCGGACCTGAAGTATCCTTGAACGGGTCGCCCACTGTATCGCCTACCACAGCCGCTTTGTGAGCCTCAGAACCCTTTCCGCCGTATGCACCGTCCTCGATGTACTTTTTTGCATTATCCCATGCGCCGCCGCCGTTTGACATCATAAGTGCCATCAACAGGCCCACTACAATAATGCCGATAAGCATACCGGCCAGTGCTTCTTTGCCCAGTATCATTCCAACAGCCAGAGGTACACCAATGGCCATCACGCCCGGGAGTGCCATTTCCCGAATTGCGGCCCTGGTCACTATATCCACGCACTTGCCGTATTCGGGTTTTGCCGTGCCTTCCATGATGCCTGGTATCTCCCTAAACTGACGCCTGACCTCGTTGACCACTTCAAATGCGGCCTTACCCACTGCTTTCATTGTGACGGCACTGAACAAAAATGGCAGCAGTCCGCCAATGAACAGGCCCACCACCACAAGCGGATTGGAAAGACTCAATAAATGTGGATTTTCCATTAATCCTACTTTATGTGTATAATCTGCAAATAAGGCCATTGCGCCTAATCCGGCAGAACCGATGGCATATCCCTTGGTCACTGCCTTGGTGGTGTTGCCCACACTGTCAAGAGCATCAGTGATCTTCCTGGTCTTTTCCGGCAGGTTTGCCATCTCAGCGATGCCGCCTGCATTATCCGTAATCGGGCCGTATGAATCTAGAGCAACGATTATGCCTGTGGTGGAGAGCATGGCAGCCGCTGCGATTGCGATACTATAGAGACCGATGATTTCCTGTCCTGGAACAAAGCCTCCGCCAACATAGTACGCACCCAGAATGCCAAAGGCTATCACGAGCACAGGTATGAATGTACTTTCAAGACCTACCGACATACCGGTGATGATATTGGTTCCGGCTCCGGTCTGTGAGGAAGCTGCGATAGATTTCACAGGTCTGTATGAAACAGATGTGTAATACTCAGTGATCACTACCATCAGGACCATAATAATAGTACCGATAAGGGCAGAGTAAAAGAACCGTATATCGCCCATCAGCATATCGTTTATGAAATAGAATGACACAAGGCTGATCACAGCCGCAGCAGCCACACCCTTGTACAGAGCTTTCATAATATTCTGGTCATCACCTATCTTAACAAAGAACACTGCAATGATGGATGCCACGATGGCAGCCGAACCCAGCATCAGCGGGAACAAAATCGCATTTGGGAACTGGTTGATAACAAGACCACCCAGCAGCATGGCCGCCAGTGCGGTGACCACATAGGTTTCGAACAGGTCAGCACCCATACCGGCGCAGTCGCCTACATTGTCGCCCACATTATCTGCAATGACACCTGCATTTCGCGGGTCGTCTTCAGGGATACCGGCTTCGACCTTACCTACCAGATCTGCACCCACATCGGCTGCCTTGGTAAATATACCGCCGCCAACCCTGGCGAACAGGCTGATGAGGCTGGCCCCAAACCCGAAGCCTATGACCATGTCCACACTTTCGGGTTTGGCACCGAATAAAATAAAGAAGCCGCTGGTACCCAGCAGTGCCAGGCCAACTACGGCCATACCTGTGACCGCACCGCCCTTAAAGGCTACGTCCATGGCCTCTTTGACTCCCTCTTTGGCCTTGTTTGCGGTCCTGACATTTGCCCTGACCGAAACGTTCATGCCAATATATCCGGCCAGTGCCGAACTTACAGCTCCTGCCAAAAACCCTATTGTGGTCTTTGTGTTCAAACCGTTTTCATTTGGCAGTGCTATGAAAATTATAAATGCCAGTATCACTGCCACGATGGCAATGGTCTTGTACTGGCGGTTCAGGTACGCCATTGCACCTTCCTGTATAGCACCTGCTATCTTTTGCATTTCTGGTGTGCCTGGGTCGTTCTTGAGTACGTTCTTAGCGAAAATACCGGCAAATACCAGACTTAATAAACCTGCCAGGGGGGCAAGATATAATAATGTTGATGTATCCATAAAATTCCTCCTTTTTCATAAGTGTTATTGAATATATCCCTCTATTGATTCTGGTTATTTTTAATTATTAAAAATTTCAGCATTAGCTAAATCCGGCATTTTAAAGGCTTACATATATTAAAAGATTAACGGATTCCCATTAGTCTGCCACTATAGCATCAATAAGCCGTTGAATTGCATCTCAAATCTTTCTAAACTATTTTAGACAATAGTATAAATTTTAAAATTGTCATGCTTAAGTCTAATAATTCGACAGCGTCGTTTAGAATAAAACGGTTCTGTTTCATTTCCCAAACTCCCAAATGACGATAGACTTCTGTCCTTGCTGTAACTCACAAAACACATTTATCTTCATACCATATATGTCCTGATATGGGCACCCCACTATTCCCCGCCGACCTCTCCACTACCTCACTGCTGCGCGCCCAGGAAATTGTCAGGCAGCAGGCCGTCCTGCACAACGATCATGCCCCACCCCGCTTCGTGGCAGGCGTGGACCAGGCATTCATGGAAGATGTCATTATCTCAGGCATTGTTATGATTGACTATGAATCCCTGGATGTGGTTGAGGAGGTACAATACACAGGTACTATAGGGTATCCATATATCCCCACATTCCTGTCCTTCAGGGAAGGACCGGCAATTGTATCTGCCTATGGGAAACTTCAGCACACACCCGACATCCTGATGGTAGACGGTTGCGGCATTAACCACCCCAGGGGCGCTGGACTTGCCACCCATATTGGCGTGGCATTGGATGTCCCAACCATAGGGGTGGCCAAGCACATACTATGCGGAAAAGGTGATGCCCCTCTGGAAGTAGGTGATATCAGCCCCCTAATCTTTGAAAGCAGACAGGTGGGCTGGCTTATCAAATCTTGCCGCAGGTGTCGTCCCATCGTGGTTGCACCCGGGCACAGGGTTAGCATGGAGGGGGCGCTAAAGACAACAAAGCATATGCTGCGAGGACATAAACTGCCCGAGCCCTGCCTGCTGGCACACAAATATGTGAACAATATAAAGAAAATATAATTACCATTAAAACATCCAAGTACTTCGATATCATGGAAAACGACCCTGACCCCAGGTACAAATGGCGCGCCATGTTAGTGGTCTCCATTGGAACATTTATGGCTACCCTTGATGCCAGTATCATAAATCTCGCATTACCTATCCTGAGAAACTATTTCAATACCGATATAGCCACCATAGAATGGGTAATGCTCTCATACCTGCTGACCATTACCACCATGCTGTTAACCCTGGGCCGGCTTTCAGATATGTACGGCCGCAAATCCATGTTCTTAGCAGGTTTGTTAACATTTACTTTGGGGTCTGGGCTGTGCAGCCTGTCCACATCTGCAGGTCAGTTGATTGTGTTTCGTGTAGTGCAGGGGCTGGGTGCTGCCATGTTAATGGCCAACAGTCTTGCTATCATAACAGATGTGTTTCCACATAACGAGCGGGGCAAAGCACTGGGATTGATGGGTTCGGTTGTCAGTATCGGTTATATAACAGGCCCGGTCCTGGGTGGTTTGTTAATCTACTGGGTGGGGTGGCAGAGTATTTTCTACATCAACATTCCAGTTGGCTTGCTTGGAACTGTGTATGCCATCAAGACTCTGAAACCAGACCAGATCCATGTCAGCCAGAAATTCGATATCCAGGGAGCTCTCCTCATATTCCTAAGCCTTATTTCGCTGGTGCTGGTAATCACAAAGGGACAGGCACTTGGCTGGGATTTAATGGCAATAATTGGTCTATCTATACTGTTTGCCGTCTTCTTAGTTGGGTTTGTGATGGTGGAAAAAAGGGCAGACCAGCCCATGGTGGAGTTGTCGCTGTTTCGGAACCGGCCGTTCTCGGCGTCGAATGCCAGCGCTTTTTTGAGCTTCACTGCCATGTTTGCAGTAATCCTTCTTATGCCCTTTTACATGGAGGGAATACTGGGATACAGTCCTGGGCATATGGGAATGGTGTTTGTAGCTATTCCGCTGGTCATGGCACTGGTGGCACCTGTTAGCGGCTGGATATCTGACAGGACGAATTCATTTCTACTCAGCAGTATTGGTATGGCTATTTCCTGCATGGCTTTGTTGCTGCTTGGCAACCTGGACCAGAATGCTACCTTTTTTGATATAGTGGTAATAATGGGAATGATAGGTTTGGGGATGGGGCTGTTCCAGTCACCCAACAACAGCATTATTATGGGTTCTGTACCGAAAGAAAGGCTCGGGATTGCCGGGGGAATGCTTGCGATGGTCCGCAATCTTGGAATGGTAACAGGTATAGCCATATCAGGGGCCGTGCTAACCAGTAGCATCCAGTCCAACCAGGCTGCGGGATTGGTATATGAAGCGGCCTTCCTTGGCGGTTTTCACGATGCATTCATGGTGGCTGCGGTAATATGCTCGGTTGGGGTTATCACTTCACTGATGCGGGGGAAAAGTAGAAAGATAACCTGATCAGTTCCATCGATAATTAGTGGTTAGTTCCCAAAAAACAACATACAGGCCTCGTTAAATTTTGTATGTGACATATCGTTGACTACGAAGAAAGGATGACAAAATGTGACTGAATAAGATTTAAGCACATATCCAAATTAATCCAGACCTGAAAGTAAGATATTCCTGCCTCAAAGCTTTTCCAGTGAAAACACCTTATGAAGCACCTGTACTGCCTTCGTAGCATCGCCTTCCTTTACAACAAAGGAAATATTATGCTGGGACGAGCCCTGGCTGATCATAATCACATTGACCTTATTTTTTCCAAGTGCATCGAACACCTTACCGGCAACACCCGGAGTTCCAGCCATTCCCACACCTACTATAGCCACTACAGATATATGGATATCATGGTCAATCTCACCCACCACACCATTCTTAAACTCCTGCTTCAGCGCCCTAACTGCCTGCTTCAAGTGGTCATCATCCACCACCACAGATAGGTTAGCCTCAGAAGAGCCCTGGCTGATCATGATAATGTTCACATCCGCATCGGCCAGTGCAGAAAAAGCCCTGGCTGCCACTCCGATAGTACCTACCATGCCCGCACCGCTGATATTTACCAGTGCCACCTTATCGATTACAGTTACAGCTTTTACCACATTCTGGACGGTCTTCTGCTCCTTTACCACAAGGGTACCAGGATATTCAGGCTCAAACGTATTCTTGACCCTGACAGGTATATCGTGGCGTATGGCAGGTTCTATAGCCTTGGGATGCAGTACCTTAGCTCCGAAGAATGACATCTCCATTGCCTCTATATAGGATATTACCTTCAGGGGTCTTGCCTCAGGAACCAGCTTTGGGTCCGTAGTCATGATGCCAGGCACCTCTTTCCACAGCCATATCTCATCGGCATTGAGGGATGCCCCGATAATAGATGCAGTGAAATCTGATCCGCCGCGGCCAAGTGTAGTGATAATACCGTTCTCATCTTCTCCAATGAATCCAGCCACTACTGGTATGGTGCCCGGTAATAACGGAGATAGATGCTTTTTGATCTTTTCATATGATGATTCGAGGGGATGGGCACTGCCGAAATTGTTATCAGTAATTATCCCGATCTCGCCTCCTGTGAAATGACTTGATTCAACACCCAGGGACCTGATAGCACCGGATAGGATCGGTGCAGCCATTCGTTCACCGTACGATGACAGGTAATCAATGGACCGCAGGGTAAGCTCTCCCAGGTAACATATACCTGTAAGGGCTTTTTCAATCTCCTCAATACGGGCGTCCAGTTCGGCAATGATATCTTCGGCATTAGCATTATTACCCACAGACTCATGGGTGGCCGCATGATGCTGTTTTGTAAGATCGGCTATGAATTCCTTTACTTTTGAGACCTTACCATCTTTGGAGGCCTCATGCGCCTCCTCAAGTATGGCATCAGTGACCCCGCCCAGAGCCGATGTTACCACAACTATTTGATTGCCATTTTCATGGTAACTTTTTACCAACTCTGCCACATGCCGCAGTTTCATACCATCGGCAACCGATGTCCCGCCAAACTTCATTATTACCTTCATAGGAAAACCACTGGTGTCTATATTTAGTTCTTAACTGGTCAAACAGATACATAAGATTTTTGTTCAACCCGACTTCCACAATTGGAATCCGGGCTCTCAAGAAAATGCTCACGTCTTTTAAGTGATCTAAGCCAACAGGATAGTATATACTTTCCTGTATATTGAAAAAAAAGGAAAAAAAGCCAGTACTTATGCCGCTGCTTCCCTTACAGACGGCTCGGTAAGTACATGGGACTTTAATATCTCAACACGCCTTAACGGATACAGGCTTTTCACATCCCTGTATATCTGGGCAGAAAGTTTGCCCAGGACAGCATCCTGTACAAAGGTGTTGAAATCTGATTCACGGGCCCTTCGCTGGACTATTGAGGTCATATACTGCCTGATAGCTTTGATCTGGCTGGACCTGGCCCGCTTGACTGTGAAACATGTGGGTTTGACACGGAACTTATATCCGTCTTTGGTCATAACATCCAGATTTGCAGTGATCATTGAAGTCTGCCTCTTTATAAGTGACCTTAAGTAATCCCTGGTGAGTTCATGGCCAATGAACTTGGTATAGGCTGAGTCTCCTCCTATCTGGTCGATCTTAAGCACCAGTTTTACATTATACTTTGACATGTCATTGGTTAGATCTCCCAGTGTGACTTCAATAACCCTGCCTAGTAATTGTTCAGGTTCATTTGAAAAAGTTTCACCGATTTCCTGCTGTCCCATCATGTCAGGTGTGACTATATTGTACCACTGCTTGGATTTCCAACCATCGACTTTTCTTTGACCTCTCTTCGCTTTTGCCAAACTTGTTCCTCCGATTATATTATCATTTTAAATATTTGATTTATTTTGATCCATTCTCATGATGGATACCGTAAAGTGATGAGTACCTAAGTGGGTTTATCATTATATAAATGTGATGTCTTGAGGAACCTTTGGATATAATTTTATAATCCTCACTTTCGAGCTAATCAACTTCTAAAAAACCAAAATATGGTGAATATGGAAGTTTCCTCGATGGGCAAGCGATGCAGTAACACGTTATTTTGCGAAAGATTATTGGTTGTTTCCGTTAAGAGAATGGATTTATAGAACTGGAGCAACTTCCCAGGCAAGAATTATGTATGAGCTAAACAAATACAAAATTGCTACCGTAAAAACCAGACAGAATGTTAATTCAGCAAATATTTGCTAAAATATAGAAAACGTACATGAAATTCTTCGAATGACATGCTCAAAAAATGAAAGAACCCAAGGGTACTTTCATGCTAAATAAGCGGTATTATTGTTGGTTAGTACTGGATATTGGTGAAGG
>JAAXOC010000003.1 GCA_014237145.1 ANME-2 cluster archaeon | reverse complement strand
GCTATTGAACTCCATCTGGAACCAGATGAAGACTTTATTACAGTAGGTTCCGGGCAAATTGCAAGATTACCTGTTATCTCTTGAAAAAAAGCCGTCAAGGTTTTAGAAAGGAATGGATTTGTTATATTCAGGCAGCGGGGCAGTCATATCAGGATGAAAAAAATTACGCCTGAATTAAAAAGTCACTATCTTCCTCCCTCTCCTTCTTCTCCAAGCCTGCTCATGGCAGCAGCCACCATTATAGGCAGCGTGATAGTGGCATCACCGTACACGGTCATGGCCTTTGCATCCTCACCGACCTTGCCCCAGGACTGGGCCTCATCCAGTGTGGCACCGCTAAGTCCACCTGAGTCCGGCCGGTCCGTGGTCAATTGGATGGCATAATCAAAATCCTTTGGTGTGACCAGCATACTCTGCAGGATATAATTCTTTGGCACGCCGCCGCCTATAAGCACCGCACCGGCCCGCTCTGCTCCGTAGCAGATATCCATGAACTCACGCATATCAGCAAACGCATCCACTACAAGTTTACCGGTCTGCTTGAACAGCCAGACCTGCAGTCCCACAATCGAATCCTGTACTGCCGGGCAGTAGATGGGAATTTCAGCATCGAATGCTGATTTTAATATGGAATCATTATCTTCCAGCCGGCTGCCGATGTGGGTCAGCAGTTCCCTGATGGAAATGGTCTGGTTATCAAGTTGTGAATAAACCGACTGCAGAAACTCTTCCAGGTTAGTGAAATGCTCCTCTGGCAAAAACACGTCATATATCCTGTTCACCTGGTCATGTTTCAACTGGATGTCATTCACCTGGTCAGACCCTTTGTAGTGGTGCAGCCCCAGGCTCTCGATAATGTCATGTACCAGGTTGGCACCTGTGGTCACCAGTACGTCAATGCGGCCGTCACTGATTAGCCCGCTTACGATATTTCGCATACCTGCCGGCACCATTGCTCCAGCCAGTCCGAAGAACCGTGTACATTCGGTATCCTCAAGCATGGCAGTGTAGATGTCCACGGCTTCGGCCAGCCTGCCGGCACCGAAAGCGCAGCCGCTCATCTGGTCGATCAGTTGGTCTACTGACATGTTCGGGGTAATGGCAGCGTGGCGGATGGGGTGTTCGAGGTTTTTACTATGCATCATATTTATCAATCAGTCACAATTTCTGTTATTTTGAAGTGTATAAAGCAATGAAGGACTCGCTATTGTGGATTCTACCACTAGATCCCCCTCATTCAAGTCCTTACAATTGATAAAAATAAATAAAGACTTATTATATAGAATCTCTAATCGTTTCAATCACGCTTTCTTTATTGTTCTTATTTTCGTTGACTAATACTATTTTATGGAATGTGCCGTAAAGAGGATCCTCAACTGTCTCGATTATATTGAATCCTATACTTTGATACATTTCAATCAATTCCTTATTGTCAAATATATAACCAGAAATGAAATCAAATTTATCGTAAAACATAATACCTAAAATCAACTTAAGCAATGATTGGGCATATCCTGTCTCGCCTTGCGATGATGCAATTATATCCAAAAACAATTCATTATATCCATAAGATTTCTTTTCATAAAATTGAATTAATGAGCAAATCTTGTCTTTATCTTCAACGCAATAGACTTTGGCCTTTGTATGTTCCTGATTCTCAAAGTAATATGAAAGGGGAATTTTGTCTATTCTTGCATCGCCACACTCAAATTCTTCGCTACAATCTTCAACATTTAATTTTCTAATTACACCTTTTTTGATTAATTTAGAAAATAACTCGTTCCTCAAATTCGCAGAAATCTTATGGCAATTTTCTGCCAATGCTAATATAATTGCTTGACTACACACCTTTTTCTCAGATAGTTGTAACAATAATTCATGCCTTGAATTTTCAGGAAGGATATCGAAATTATCTCTAATAAACAATGCAATATGAATTGCAGACTCATCTCTTTCAGAAAGTTTATCCAATATTTTAATAAATAACTCGTTATATATATTGTGTTCAATAAGTAGATATTTTAATGCTTCAGAATACGAAGAGTGAGAAAATTCTATATACTTATTTTTAATATTAATTTTGTCATCTTTAAACCAATTAAAGACCGTATCAAAATTCCAGACTTCTTTTAGACCTAATTCCCTTACTAAATCTTCGTACATTGCTTTAACAAATGGAATTTCGAAATATCTTGAAATGAACGGGAATGATAAGAATAATATCTTATCGTTGGTCATATTCTCAATTTCCCTTGTAAAGGCCTTTGCTGTCTCATTTGATTTTTCTTCCAGTTTTATAATAATCTCTTTTTCTTTTTTTACATTGGTCGTTGCTCCAGCAAAATCTCTCATACTTAGAGGAGTTGGTAAAATATTTTCATGTTTGATAGATTCTAATACAAATTCTTTTAATTTATCATCTTCATACCATTTACATTTCATTTCTTCAGCATACTTCAGAATTATTTGACTCCTTCTTTCGTAATCATATGATGGTTTTTTTATGTTCAATTTATTCTCAAAATCTCTAAGATTTCTTACTGATAATTTTTCTTTTTCAAATTCCTTAAAGATTTCCTCCCTTGAAGTTATTATTACATAAACATCCTTTACATGCTCTACACTATCGATTATGGCCCAAATTTCTCTTTCTAAACCTTCTCTTCTTTCATATTTAGTTTTCCCAAAAGGATTCTCAAAATAAAGAACGCACCCCGGCTTCAATTCTTTTCTAATATTTTCTAGTGCTTTCCTAACCTGAACTCTTTCTACAAACTCTCCTCCCTTAATCCATTTAGGTTCATATCCATTTTTATAGTAAATCCACAGAAGCATTACAGCCGTATATGTCTTCCCTATTTCTTGAGTCCCCGTTATAAAAACAATTCTTTTTTCTTTCAACGTATTAGCGATGTCTTCGAATCCTATTGGTGGAACGTATAATTCATCAATTCTCCCATACCATATATTGCCCACATATTCAATTTTTTCTAGAAATTCAAAAGTTTTACCTATTTGGCTAATTTTATCAACATTGAAAGCAAAAAAAACAACTTCTACCTTATTGTCGTCATATGAAATTTGTTGGCACTTTTTTTTGTCCAATGGGTCTAATTCTTCATATGCAGTCTCTGTAAAAATTAGAAAAGTAGATTTTATTTTTTGATCATCATTATTCTTTTTATACCATTTACGGTAATAATCGACAATATATGACTTCAGAAACTTTATTATTTCGTTTTCAACTATAAGTTTCTCTCCTTCAAACCGTGCCCAATTGTCAAATTCTCCTGTTCCAACAGCAATCTCAAAAGGTATTCTCTCATAATCCTTATAGCCAGTGTTGTGATTCAAAATATCATAAATAACACTGAATGCATTATCAATAGTGTCTGTAACCAAAATCCAGTCGTCTTTTTTTCCATAATGCTTACCGATTATCTTCCCCTTTTCTTCTATCGACTCAACTCTTTCTTTTATTACATTAATAAAATCCTGTCTTATCTTCCTTGATTCTATTCCCTTCTTTTCACTTATAACTTCAGCTAAATTTTCAAATCCAAGAATATCTAAATAAATAAGATAGTTTTTTTTCATCATTTTTTTCCTATTTTCTTAAGACGGGGCATTTTACCTATCTGCATCTAAAGTTGCTCATTTATTCTTATTGTCATAAATCATTTAAATCATGTGCTTATTAATCATACTGCCAAATATTATTAATATGGAAGTTTTAATTGTCTTTAAAATTCTCGGAAAAGTAAGTGAAAAACGCCTAAATTTAAACTTCCAGAAACATTGTTAAAACTAAATCACTATGCTACACCCGGTCAAGTTTAGACAGTTAAGCTGAAATATTCGAAAATTAGACTTTTCCGACAATCTCATCTTTATATTTTAGTCTAACTGGAACCATCACTCAAGAATCAAATATAACTATGAAAACCCTGCGTCTCTATAGATGCTTCTTTTCGTAGTTTTATCGGTGTCCCATCCTATGCACCATGATTGATATTCTGGTTCAAGAAATACTGACGGATGCACGAGAATGAGCTTCATTTAACTGTGGATGCTCTTTACCAAATGTTATGTGACATATTTTACATTCTGAAACCATTAATAGTAACCCTTACTTTATTCATTTTTGACATATATCATTTATCATTATGACATTCCTGATTGAAAATATCACATAGAGTCAATCCTATTTTATTATGAATTAGTTGCTTAACTTTTATATATTTACGCCACACTATGGAAGTCGCCATATCAATATAATACTTATATAATTATCCACATTACCATCTCTTATCGCCGGAGCGATTATTAAATGGACTCCAACTATAATCCCAAACAAATCGAGCCAAAATGGCAGCAGCGCTGGGAAGAATCAGGCGCTTTCAAGGTAACAGAGGACCCATCCAGGCCAAAATACTACTGCCTTGAGATGTATCCGTACCCATCAGCAGCTCTGCACATGGGACATTTGCGTAATTATTCCATTGGTGACAGCATTGCAAGGTATAAACGGATGCAGGGTTACAATGTGCTCTATCCAATGGGCTACGATGCCTTCGGGCTGCCTGCAGAAAATGCAGCCATAAAGCAGAAGATAGACCCGGAAACCTGGACTCGCAGCAATATCGAGTCAATCAAGGCCCAGCAGCAGGAAATGGGACTGTCATACGACTGGTCAAGGCAGATACAGAGCCTTGATGCGGACTACTACAAATGGAACCAGTGGATATTCCTGAAACTGTACGAACGGGGCCTGACACTCAGGGAGAGCGCCATCATCAACTGGTGTCCCGACTGCAACACCGTACTTGCCAACGAGCAGGTCATTAGCGGCAGATGTTGGCGGTGCTCATCAGTGGTTGAGCAAAAGGAGTTGAAGCAATGGTTCTTCAAGATAACCGACTATGCCGATGAACTCCTCTCTGACCTGGAGGGCCTTGACTGGCCTGAATCTGTCAAGCTGATGCAGCGCAACTGGATAGGGCGCAGCGAAGGGACCATTATCAATTTCAACATTGCCGATACGGGCGAGATCATTCCTATTTTCACAACAAGGCCCGATACCGTGTTCGGGGTCACATTCATGGTATTCGCACCCGAGCACCCCCTAATAAAAGAATGGGTGAAAGGTACAAATTACCAGGCACCGTTTGAGGACTTCCTTGCCGAGGTGCAGCAGGAAGATAAATTCCAGCGCATAGCAGCAGACAGGGACAAGAAGGGATTATTCATCGGGAAGTATGCTGTAAACCCGCTGACAGGTGAGGAAATATCAGTATTTGTTGGCAATTTTGTTATCTACGAATACGGCGGTGGAGCTGTGATGGCAGTGCCCGCCCACGACCAGCGCGACTTCGAGTTTGCAAAAGTATATGATATTCCCATCAAGGTAGTGATCCAGCCAGAGGACAGGAAACTTGATGCCTATGAGATGACCGAAGCTTATATTGACGACGGGGTACTGGTCAACAGCGGCGAGTTCGATGGTATGAACAACCGTGATGCCATAACCAAAATAAGCGACAAACTGGAAAGTATGGACCTGGGCAGACGTACTGTCAATTACAAACTCAGGGACTGGCTCATATCCAGGCAGCGCTACTGGGGCACACCTATACCCATCATCTACTGCGACAACTGCGGCACCGTGCCCGTACCTATTAAGGACCTGCCTGTCAGCCTGCCCAAGGATGTGGAATTCACGGGCAGCGGCAACCCGCTGGCCACTTCACAGACCTTTATCGATACCACATGTCCAACATGCGGCAGGGCTGCCCGCAGGGAGACTGACACCATGGATACCTTTGTGGACTCATCCTGGTATTTCTTCAAATACTGCAGTCCCCATTCAGAAGATGTCCCGTTTGATAGGGAAGCCGCATCATACTGGATGCCTGTAGACCAGTATATCGGAGGCATCGAACACGCCATCCTGCACCTGCTGTATGCCAGGTTCTTTACAAAGGCACTGAGGGATATCGGTCTGACAGATGTAAAAGAACCCTTTGCCAGGCTGCTGACCCAGGGCATGGTGAACAAGGAAGCACCTTATTGTGAGCAGTGCAGCAGGTTCTTATCCCTTGAAAATTTCGAGGGAGATTCGTGCAGTGCCTGCGGCGGTAAATATATTATGAAGAGTGCAAAGATGTCCAAGAGCCTGGGTAATGTGGTAGACCCACAGGTACTTATGGAAAAGTATGGTGCCGATGCTTCACGCTTCTTCATACTTTTCGGCTCGAACCCTGAGCGTGAACTGGAATGGTCTGA
Organism: ANME-2 cluster archaeon; assembly: GCA_014237145.1. Lineage (NCBI taxonomy): Archaea > Methanobacteriati > Methanobacteriota > Methanomicrobia > Methanosarcinales > ANME-2 cluster archaeon. The sequence continues at coordinate 53,094 of JAAXOC010000003.1, read as the reverse complement.
TACTGGTATTGAGAGCGTCCACAAATTCCTTGAAAAGACCTTCCGCCTGCTGGTGGAACCGCCTGGTCCGGTTAAGAATACAACAGATGCCAGTGATGATCATATCAATTTCATAATAAACAGCACAATAAAGGGCGCAACCGGGGCCTTTGATGACCTGAAACTCAAGGATGCCATCAACTATATCATGAAGCTTGTCGATGAGCTGTCTGATTATGCCCGCTCACCTGTCAATATGGAACTCTACGACCAGGGCAGGAGGGCTATTACAATGCTATTGAGCCCCATTACCCCACATCTGTGCGAGGAAGTATGGGAGTTCACCGGACATGATGGTTTTATCGGCCAGACCCGGTGGCCTGAATATGACACTGACGTGGTCAGCAAATCAAGCGAGTTTAAATGGAACATGCTCCAGGACCTGATTGATGATATAAAGGAGATAATCAAGGTTGCCAGGATAACCTCGCCCAGGGTCATCAGGCTCGTTACTGCGGCAGGGTGGAAGTTCGAACTTGCCGGTATTTTCAGGCAGGAGTTTGCAAAGACCAAGGATCGGGGGCAGATCATGAAGGCCCTGATGTCCACTGACCTGAAGCGGTATGGCAAACAGGTGAACCAGATACTGGGCAAATACATGGATGACCCTGCCCTGGCACCGTCTGTTGATATGGGGCAGGAGGGGGAACATAATTTCCTGAGAAGTGCAATACCAATACTTGAATCACACTTTGGCTGCAGGGTTGAACTATACCTGGAAGAGGACTCTAAAGAGAAAAAAGCAGCAAATGCCATGCCTGGCAGATCGGCAATAATGATTGATTAGGACCAGGGTTGGCTGCAGGGAGACCGGTTGTAATACCGGTTCATTCTGCAAAGCATACTTTCCTGCTTAGCCAGATTACGAACAATTAATTACTACACATACTAATATACTATATGAGAACAAATGCCAGAATCACAGATAGAATTTGAAGTGAAAGCTCCTATAGAATCTGTATGGGGTCTGATGGCTGACCCGGAAATGAGTACTCACTGTATTCCCGGGCTGCTGTCATGTGAGATCACAGGACCCAATACTAACCTGTGGGTAATGGAGTTCCAGATAGGACCGATTATCAAAAGGATCGAGATGCGCAGTACAACTGTTGAACTGGACCCGCCATACCATGGGAAATGGGTGGGCAAGGCAAAGGGTATCAGGATGAGCGGTGAGATCGATCTCAGGGAGAATACTAATTCCAGCACCAGTGTATCCTATAAATTGACGCTGAAACCCAAAAGCATTTTTTTGTTATCCATGTTATCTTTTATCGAGGAAAAACTAAAACGTGACGTTAAGCAGTACGCTGAGAATGTGAAGTACCATGTAGAAAAGAACATTTAATTTGAAGATAATACAGGTTATACCAGATTTCAGGTGGTTCCAGGATTTTGTTACGAAAGGCTCGGATCGAAGATGTGCCGCAGATCAGGCAGTTGATCAATATATATGCCAGACAGGAGGTCATGCTGCCGCGGGCCATGGGGGAACTGTATGAACTGGTCAGGGATTTTTATGTTATCGAGGAGGATAACAAGATAATCGCCTGCTGCGCCCTGCATGTGACATGGGAGGATTATGCAGAGATACTGTCCCTGGCCGTTACCCCGGATAAGACAAGAAAGGGATACGGTTCAAGGATACTTGAAGCCTGTCTCGGGGAGGTTCCGCAACTGGGGATCAGGCATGTGGTGACCCTGACCTATGTAAGTGAGTTTTTTAAGCGTTATGGATTCAATGTGGTGGACAAGTCTATCCTCCCGCATAAACTGTGGAGCATGTGTGTGAATTGTCCGCGTTTCCCTGACTGCGATGAGATTGCGATGATGAAGGATATGGAATAACAATATCAAGTGGAATAAGAGGATAATTTAATAACATGGATTATACACAAGGAAAACTGGGCCGCGTTTTCGTTGCCCGTATCGATCACGAAGAGGACCTGCTGTCTGAACTGGAAGACCTGGCTGTAAGTGAAAATATCAGGTCGGCTTTCTTTTTCTTACTCGGTGCAACCGGCGGTGCCAATGTAGTAACCGGACCAAAAGAGAAATGTATACCACCAGAGGTTACCAGGACACAGGTCGACAATGCCAGTGAAATACTGGGTCTGGGCAACATTTTCTGGGAAGACGACAAACCTAAGATACATATCCATGCATCAGCATGCAGTGGCAGCGATATTGTCATGGGTTGCTTTAGGGAGTTCACTGAGGTCTTCATGGTAATAGAGATTGTGATATTCGAGATGGAAGGTATCGTAGCCGAGAGGGTGTTTGATGAATATATCGGTTTTTCACCTATAAGATTCTACATGTGAAAAACACAACTGTTAGCGATATATTTTTATTGTATCAGGGAATGTAGGTTGTACCTTCATGCCCAGGTGGCCTAGTCGGTTAGGGCGCCAGACTCATAGGGAAATTACAGAGAGCGTCTTATGGTCTCCTGAGAAATCTGGAGGTCACGGGTTCGGATCCCGTCCTGGGCATATTTTTTCATTTCTATTTCAATACATGGTTGTACGACTGAACCCTGGAAAAACCTCAATATCAAAAAGGATAAGTAGATCATCACCAATAATTTATCAATCCTAAATAATTTAAAGGACAGGGAAGATGAAAAAGGAAAAAAAGTTTGGCACTCAATGTGTTCATGCAGGAGAAGCACCGGATCCTTTATTTGGAGCGCATACAACACCTATATATCAAACATCCACCTTTGTATTTGATAATGCCCAGCAAGGTGCTGTACGGTTTGCCGGCGAAGAAGAAGGATACACATATACCCGCGTAGGGCCAAACACGCCCACACATGCAGTTCTTGTAAAAAAGATCGCTGCTCTTGAAGGCGGTGAAACCGGACAAACCTTCTCATCTGGCATGGCTGCAATAACTGCCATTGCTCTTTCCCAGCTTAAATCTGGGGACCACCTTTTATCAGCCAATGTGGTCTATGGTGGTACATACGGATTATTCTCCTCAATTCTAACCAGGTTTGGCATTGAAGTCAGTTTTATTGATATGTCAGATCTCGAAACCGTGAAGAAAAACTTAAGAAAAAATACAAAGCTCATCTTTTTAGAAACACCTGCTAATCCCACTATGATCGTTAGTGATATTAAAGAGATATGTAAATTGGCCAGGGATATTGATGCTCTTTCTATCGTTGATAACACATTTGCCACTCCCCGCTTCCAAAGACCATTACAATTGGGTGCGGACGTTGTTGTTCATAGTTGTACTAAATATATTGGTGGTCACGCAGATCTTATAGGTGGCGTTGTTGTCGGAAAAAAAGAATTTATCAAAAGCATGGCATCTGTTGTTAATTATACCGGAGGAACAATGGGTCCGCATGAAGCCTGGTTGTGTATTCGGGGATTGAAGACGCTGCATCTTAGAATGGAAAAGCACGCCAGCAATGCTATGAAGGTAGCAGAATTCTTAGAGGCACATCCCAAAATTAAGTGGGTCAGGTATCCCGGACTACCAAGTCATCCACAATATGAAATCGCCAAAAAGCAGATGAGTGGATTTAGTGGTATGATCTCTTTTGGAATTAAGGGGGGCATAGAAGCTGGACAGAAACTTATGAACAGCGTTGAATTATGTTCTTTAGCAGTTAGTCTTGGTGCTGTTGATACCCTGATCCAGCATCCTGCTTCTATGACTCACGCAAATATACCTATCGAAGTAAGAACAAAGACTGGAATAACCGATGACCTGGTGAGGATTTCTGTAGGTATAGAAGAGGCAGAAGACATAATTGCAGATATCGATCAAGCTTTAATGAAACTATAGATGATACAATGATTCGATAGCAGAGTTATTATAGGATCAACCATTCGTCCAATCCCTTGTCAACATAGACCTTCTTCGCAACTGTCTATTTCGGATGTAACTGTTGCATCTGTACTGTACAATCGTAAAGTATTATGCTTACCTGTATTCAATAACACTTGGAAAGGACAGGATAACATGAAGATTGCAGAGATAACCGGATTCCTTGAGAAGATAGCTCCACCCGAACTGGCTGATGGATCGGACAGGGGCAGGATCGGCTTAATACTTGACCTGGATAATGAGATCAATAAGATTGCCACTGCCCTGGATGTTACCGACCATGTGCTGCTGGAGGCTGCCCGGGCCGGTGCGAACCTGCTGGTGGCCCACCATACCCCAATCTACGAACCTGTAAGCCAGATATCAAAAACCCTGGCTGATATCCTGAAGATAGCACTGGACAACGACATATCGATCTATGTGATGCATACCAACTATGACAGCGCACCCGGTGGGGTCAATGATGTGCTTGCCGGATTACTGGAACTATCTGATGTAAGAACTGCCGGCTCGGGCCGTATAGGAAATGTTGCCCCTACAGATACGGAAGAACTTGCAGGATTTACAGCCAGGCGGCTGGATACCCATGTGACGTATATAGGAGATCATGAAATTGAGACTGTGATGGTCATGGGCGGCAGCGGACTTCGGAGCGAGTATATCGAGATGGCACTGGACGTGGGAGCTGATGCCTTTATTTCAGCTGAGATGCGTCACGATGTGATCCCGTATGCCAGGTACATATCGTTAATAGATGCAACCCACTACGCAACTGAGAACCCGGCTATGTTAAAACTTGTTGAAAGGCTGCCTGTTGAATCCGTATTTATCGACCACAGGCCGCAGGTAAATGTGATTGTTTAATTTCCGGTCATGTCCGGTAAAGCGTGGCTTTATAGAAGTATCATTATGTAGTGGGACAAATTGCCTGATTTCAGTCATGGTATACCCCTTACGAAATATACCGGGCCGGTATATAACGATTTTCCGTATTTACCTCCTATTATGTTCATATGTATTGTGTGCTGAGATATATTTCTCAACCACATCCCAGCCAGCACCCACAGAGCCGTGGTAACAGCTTGGAGCCCAGAGATGGTCACCGCATAATATATTCGGCATATCTTTTCCACATTATCGCCAAAATAGAAAGGTAACCAAACTAAACCGGCACATCACAAGCATTATTAAGCATGGGTGATTATAAGCACTTATGCTTATACGCATAGGTGCTTACAAATTATCGACACACAAACACCAGTAACCGGAGATGAGTTTTTCAACCGTTCTGAAATACTTGAACGGCTACTCAGTACCGGGCGGAATTATGCACTCATCGGACTTCGAAAATCAGGTAAGACCTCGATACTTTATGAATTTGAAAAGCGCTTGAAAAAGCCGGATACAATACCAGTACACATATATTTGTTATTCAGTGAGACCGAGCGTTCTTTTTTGACCAAGTACGCTGCTGCTGTGCTGTATTCATATTTGGGGCAAGACTCAGGCACCGGATCAGCAACAATCGAACCCCGTGAGAATCTCAATGACCTTATTGTGAAAACCATCGAACGTCTGCCTGCACTTGCATCTCATCTAATAGCAGTGCTAAATGAACTGGACAAAAAGGCCGATACAGGTATCGCAAGTCGAATACTCGATCTGCCGTATCTGCTTAGCAGGCACACAGGGAACACATCGATCATAATACTGGATGAATTCCAGGTGGTGCAGAATTTCAATATCGACATGATCGATCTACTCAGACAAAAGATACAAACACAACGCGGTGTTTACTATGTTGTTGCAGGTTCAGCTATTGGAATGATGCAGGGAATACTTACCAGCAGTGAATCGCCGTTGTTCGGGCATTTTGAGATCTTATCGGTCGGATCGTTCGATTACAACTGGAGCAGGTGTTTTGTAACCACGCACCTGAACAGAAGCGGATTGGTAATCGGTGAAAAATTATTGAATTTTCTTATAGCTGCAAGTGGTGGTTTTCCATATTATCTTGCTGTACTCGCTAACCGCATTATCGAATACTGCCACACCGGTTCGATAAAGCAGGTCAATCAAAAAGCTATAATCCATGCATTTGACAGGGATGTGTTCGATACCAACGGAAAGATATTTGTGTATTTCACAGACTCGCTTGAAAATACCTTCCAGCGGAGAAACATAGGATTCCATATCGAGATTTTAAAAGCCATAGCATCCGGCAGCACAAAACAGTCACAAATAGCCAAATACACAACAAAGATGCCGCAGGAATTATCACGCCCTTTACGTTTTCTTGAACAGGCCGGTTTGGTGACCAGAAACGGATTGGAATATTTCATCACGGACCCGATGCTTAAAACATGGCTCTCTGCAGCATATCCCCTGCAGATGGAACTCTCTTTCATAAAAGACGGAAAACGGCTGGATGCGTTTGACAGGAAGATCGAGGAGATGATCACCACATACCGGGGAGAACTTGGGAAGGGAAGCGAATCAAGGGTGAGGGAGTTGTTCAGGGATTTTGGTGGACTGGAACTACACCACACTAAGCTGCCGAAGTTTATCGAAGTCGAGCAGCGGGTCATAAGTGGCAATGAATTTGACATAATTGCAAGATATGGTGAACACTACTGGATAGCAGAAGTGAAGTCAGGAAACATAACTGCAGCCGACATAAACAGATTTGTTAAGAAATTGGACAAAGTTGGATATACAATTGACAGTACTCTTGTAATTGCCCTCGCAGGAATTGACACCAAGGCACTGCGAGTCGCAGAAGAGAACAACATACGGGTGTGGGATCGCGATGATGTGAATTACCTTATGAAACTCTGTGGTAAGTTTCCTATCTTAGTTTGAAGTCAACGACCCCGGGCTGAAGGCACCGAAGCATCGGGAGGATGCTCATGGATTTCGCATTTCTACCGATTCACTGATTAAGTATTTCTTTTAAGATTTTATAATATTTCTGAATTCTAAATCTCATCCAATAAACATGTCTATAATTTCATTTAATTCATTGGATTTGTCGATTATAACCATATGCTTGCTATCTGGTATAATTTTCAATTTTGAATCTTCGATTTCTCTGTTTAAATGTCGACTCATCTTCACTGGTGTTGCTTTATCTTTTTCGCCAACGACAATTAGTGTTGGCACTTTTATTTTGGAAACTTGGTCTCTTTTATCGTAATTTTTCATGAATTCTGTAGCACAATCATAGGTTACAAACTTTGGGGTATTCATAGCTCTATCAAACGCCTCCTTCTTAACTTGTTCTGAAGGATCATACAGTAAATTAATCATCCCACGAGCGAATGACTCATAAGAGAAAATATGCATCATAATCCATATTTGGATATAGCCCGAAAAACTCATTTTTGCTGAAGTGCCAACTAATACCAGTTTAGAGACTTTATCAGGATGATTCAATGCAAATGTGATAGCTGTCATACCTCCCATCGAATGACCAACAAGTGTAACTTTTTCAAGATTTAGTTTTTGTATAAGAGAGTACAGATCATTCGATAATGTTTCAATAGAATAATTGGCTTTGGGTTTATCCGATTTGCCATGTCCTCTTTGGTCATACGCAATCACTTTATACTTTTTAGAGAAAAACTCAATTTGAGAGCTCCATACCGAGCAATCACACATCCATCCATGAGAAAAAATGATTGGCTCGCCTTTACCATGTACCTCATAAAATAGTTCTATGTCATTTACTTTTATTTTCATAAAAATTCACCCCATATTTAAGGTATATTGACCTGTTATTTAATACTTTGTGGACAACTTAGCAAAATTATATCATATATTTATACGCGCCTGATTTCCAGCTTTGAAGACATTGTTTTGGTTTTCTATCCCCTTCTGGGAGCATAAGAACGCCTATGAAGTCACCTATACCCCGGACTTAAGTCCAGGGCCTGTTTATAATACTCCGCATCACGATTTTCTATCTTGTCCGGCGATATATTTCTCAACAACTTCCCAGCCATGCCCAACACTTCCACGATAGCAACTTGGAGCCCATAAACTCTTCTTGCACCATTCCTTAATTTCAGGGAATTCCTGGCGCAATATCCTGCTGGTTATACCTTTGAGCCTCTTTGCAATAAAACTTACGGAATACTTTGGTGGATATTGAATAAAAATATGGATGTGATCACTACTTACTGACATATCAATAATCTTAATATCAAGCTCCTTACAGGTCTTCCTGATAATCGCCTCAGCCAACATGGCCACATAGCCAACCAGCACCTTGCCCCTGTACTTGGGAGAAAACACAATGTGGTCCGTAAGCGCGATACAGTATGCCTGTCATGTCTTAATTCCTTTGGCATGTTGAATTGCTTATGAGGCTGTAAAATAAAAAGTAATGGCAAAAGTGCAGTGAAAGTATTGCCCTCATCACCCCCCACTCTCCCAACCCCCTCGTAAATCTCCACACCAATCCCGGCAGCATCCACGGCCCTGTACGCCATCAGCCGGATTTCTGTGATAATATTGCTGCTTTTAACTACATAACTGGATTATGGGACTGTGCCGACTACATCAATAGTTTTATACAACATTACACACCACCCTGAGAGCTAGATACCCATGAGCAGCAAGTATGATTATAAACAACTGGGCTTGATGTCAGGTCTTGAGATCCACCAGCAGCTTAACACGAAAGAGAAACTGTTCTGCGGCTGCCCGACAGTCCTGAGAGATGTAGAGGATTCCAATTTCGAGTTCTTCAGGTACCTGCGTCCCACCCGCAGCGAAATGGGAGAAGTAGACCGGGCCGCGGCCGAAGAGGCCATGCTGACAAAACAGTTCGTTTACAAAGCCTATGATACAACATGCCTTGTAGAAAATGACGAGGAACCGCCCAGGGAGTTGAACCCGGAGGCACTTAACCTCACACTACAGATCGCCAAACTCATGAACATGGACCCGTTCGATGAGGTCTTTACAATGCGTAAGATCGTTATAGACGGTTCCAATACATCCGGATTCCAGCGTACTGCCCTGGTATCCACAGGCGGGTACATTGAGACCACACAGGGAAATGTGGGTGTCGGTGTACTGTGCCTTGAAGAAGATGCTGCCCAGAGGGTGGAGGATAAAGTGGACAGGGTAATATATTCACTTGACAGACAGGGCATTCCCCTGGTGGAGATCGGGACCGACCCCGATATTGTATCACCTGCCCATGCCAGGGAAGTGGCAGAGACCATAGGCATGCTGCTGCGCTCTACAGGCAGGGTCAAGCGTGGCCTGGGAACGATCAGGCAGGACGTGAACATCTCCATTGCCAGGGGCGCACGGGTAGAGATCAAGGGTGTGCAGGCCCTGGACCTTATCGAGACCATTGTGGAGCAGGAAGTGGAGCGGCAGGTGAACCTGCTTGACATTATGGAAAAACTGCAATCCGGTAATGCTTCGGTTCCAGGGGATATTGTCAATGTCACACACCTGTTCACCCAAACCCAGTCAAAGGTCATTAAAAAAGCAATAAAGCGTGGTGTTGTACTGGCATTGAACCTGCCGGGTTTTGCAGGGCAAGTGGGCCGCGAGATACAGCCAGGGCGAAGGCTGGGTACCGAGTTCTCAGACTATGCCAAGAAATCAGGTGTTGGCGGAATATTCCATACAGATGAACTGCCTGCATACGGCATAACCGAACAGGAAGTGGATACCGTGCGCGAGGCAGTAGGTGCCGGGGACGGGGACTGTGTTATATTAGTTGCAGACCGAAAAGACAGGGCACAGGGTGCCCTGCAAATGGTGGTCGAACGGGCACGTTTAGCACTGGAGGCCATTCCCGAAGAGACAAGGAGGGGACTGCCCGACGGTAACTCTGCATATATGAGACCTCTGCCCGGGGCGGCCAGGATGTATCCCGAGACAGATGTGCCATCTGTAGTGGTGCCCAGGGATATGCTGGATTCCATTGAACTGCCTGAACTATTACCGGAACGGAAAGCCAGATACATGGAAGAATTGGGACTGAACGAAGAACTGGCTGGAATTGTGGCTTCGAAACATTTAGAATTATTTGAATTAATTATAGCAGAAGTGCCAGGTATTGATCCAACACTGGTTGCAAGTACACTTGTGAATACTCTTACCAAACTCAGACGGGAAAGCCTTAGACTGGAAAGCGAATTGACTCATGAATTTGATATAGATAAAGTAGAGCCTTATCATTATGTTGAAGTTTTCAAATTATTCGTTTCTGGCGGTGCTGCTAAAGAAGTAATACCTGATCTGTTGATCGGGATTGCACAAAACCCGAAAATGTATGTAAAAGATATTGCTAAAAATATGGGTTTGGGACAAAAACGCATTGAAGACATTGAACTCATAGTGGAAAATATTATAAATCAACGCATTGACTTTGTAGAAGAACGAGGTATTGGGGCAGTTGGACCGTTAATGGGTGAAGTTATGAAGGAATTCAGGGGCAGTGTGGATGGGAAAGTCCTCAGCGCCCTTCTCAAAGAGAAGATTGAAGCACGACTCAACTCAATAAAATAATATCCATGGGATGTACAATACGTTTCATTGCTAACATTTCCACCTTAATGTATTATCGTTATATTTATGTATTGATTGTATCAATGTAGTATCACAAATATATGCACTTATATAGTACTAAAGAATTGTAAGCGATTTGTATATAATGTATTACGGTTGTGTTTAGGACATGTACTATATTATTCGGTTAAATAACCATACTAGTAAACCTATACAAGAGGAGAGATAAATGTCAGTTTTTATTGAAATTAAGGACTTATCGGTAGGCTTTGATGATGTTGATGTATTGAAAAATATAAATCTGACGATCAATGAAGGCGAAGCTATTGGAGTACTTGGAAAAAGCGGTTCAGGGAAATCAATCCTGATGCACGTCCTGAGAGGTGTGGAAAAATTCGACCGTATCTCAGGACAGCTACTATACCATGTAGCCCGTTGCGAATCCTGCGGCCAGATCGAACCCGCAAGTCATGCAGGCAATTCCTGCAAAAAATGTGATAGTGAACTGAAAGAAATAGTTGCAGATTTTGTAACACTTCCACTCCACGATCCCGTCAGAAGAGACATATCCCGGCGGCTTGCTATTATGCTGCAGCGTACATTTGCACTATACGGCGATGACAGGGTCATAGTAAACGTGATGAATGCACTTAACGAGATCGGGGAAAAAGGGCCTTCAGCTATTCATAAAGCTGCCGACCTGCTGGATCAGGTAAACCTGTCTCACCGTATGATGCATATTGCCAGGGAGTTAAGCGGTGGTGAGAAACAGCGGGTAGTACTGGCAAGACAGCTTGTCAAGGATCCCATGATGCTACTGGCCGATGAACCTACAGGTACACTTGACCCGAAAACAGCCGAACTTGTTCATAATAGTATAATGAACTCTGTGAAACAGTATAATATGTCCCTTATCATTACTTCACACTGGCCCCACGTTATTGAAGAGCTGTCAGATACGGCAATACTCTTAGAAGATGGGGAGATAGTAGCCCAGGGTGATCCAAAAGAGGTTTGTTCCACATTCATGAAAGAAGCCTCTGTAATCGAGAAACATGATTACGCTTTGGGGGATTTAATTATCAAGGCTAAAGGCCTCAAGATGAAATATTTCTCACTTGATAGAGGTGTAGTCAATGCTGTTAATGATATAGACTTTGAGGTAAGGGAAGGAGAGATTTTTGGCCTGATAGGAGTAAGCGGCGCAGGCAAGACTACCACATCCAAGATAATTACAGGTCTTTTACAACCCACTACTGGTGATATACACATCAAGATAGGAGATGATTGGGTGGATATGACTGTATTGGGTCCAAATGGTAAGGGAAGGGCCACCAAATATGTTGGTATGCTTCACCAGGAATACAGCCTGTATCCTCACAGGAATGTAGTGGATAACCTGACCGAGTCAATTGGTCTTGAACTTCCACACGAACTGGGAGAACGCAAGGCTATCCAAACCCTGATGACTGCAGGATTTTCTGAGAATAAAGCCACTGACATACTGCAAAAAATGCCTAACGAACTCAGTGAAGGTGAGAATCACAGGGTAGCGATGGCACAAGTATTAATGAAGGAGCCCAGAATACTGGTATTTGATGAACCCACAGGTACCATGGACCCTATTACAAAGATTGAGGTTTCCAAATCCATTCTACACGCAAGGGAAACATTGGGTGAGACTTTTGTTATTGTATCCCATGATATGGATTTCGTTGCCGAGGTATGCGACAGGGCAGCACTTATGAGACTCGGCAAGATAGTAGATATCGGTGAAACTTCAGAGGTGCTGAGCCATCTGACAAGAGATGAAAGAGAAGAGGCACTTGAAGGGATATCAAAAGATTTATAGTTTGTTCAAACAAATACGAATAATATTGGTAATCAGGGTGATTCTACTGTAGTATTGTCCTGTTGCATTATTTAAGTAGTATTACTCATTAACATTATACAGTAGATGTTTCACATGGAGGAGGATTATTGACAAGCACTATCACTGTAGAACTGAACGAGGTCTCTGTTGAAATAGAAGAAGGGGCATCTCTTGGCGGTCTTCTCACTAAAACACAAACTTCCTGCATTAGCAGGGCAACGATAGGCATTGTAAAAGGTGGCGAAGAGAAAGAGGAACAGACCACCGAGTACAGTGTCCAGACAAACAAAGGCGAATTCAAGATAGAGGTAGACCCTGAAAAACCTGAACTGGTGTCCACCTGGCTTAGTCAAATTGTAGGAAAACAATTACGTGCCCACTGGGCCACTATCGATGCACTGGCTTTTGGCCCCATTCCTACCAATATCACACCGGATAGGGGAACCTTTGATTACCAGAGATATGACCTGGTATTCGGGGCAGGGGGATATGATGCAAAAAATACATATATAGTAGTATCAAAGAACCGTCATACTGCATCCCATGGTTCACCAGCTGACGGAGGTGTCTTTGCAAGGGTTATAAGTGGCAAGAATATAATTGCGAAACTGGAACAGGGGGACACAATCAACAAGATAGAGCCTGTCATACGGTGGGAAACACTAACTGATAAGATTACCACCACCGACATGAATACTCCTCTCGAAAATGGGATGAAGATATTCACCTACCTTTCAATCGAACTCAGGAAGGATGCACCTTATGGTGCTGAACATTTCCTTGGACTGATGGGTGACGGAATAATCAAAGTGGACGACATCTCCAGTTCCTACGTAGTAGACAACCTATTAAATGGTGAAGATTGTCCCTTCGAGTCCCTAGATTCCAGGTCTGAAGGTGCTGTTGCAGTGCGAAACAAGGGTTCGGGATTGGGACGTATTTTTATTTATAAGGAGGACCGGCCCAGTAGTATGGTGCATTCGATCGTGGGAAACGTCAATAAGGGAATCCAGCTTATCAAGCTGGCAGAAAAAGGGAACAAACTGGAAGTAAGGGTCTCGCCTGAAAGGATCATGTTCCAGGGCATGAAGATCGATGAAGCAAAAGCACTGGCAGAGCAAAAAGGACTTGAGATCACATTTGATGGTTATATGGCTGAGGATGCCATTGTTGTTGAACAACTACCCTTTACCACAATGCAAATTATTGAAGCGAAAAAAGTTTCTGTGTTATGTATTCCACCCAAACAATTGTTACACATCAATTTTTACCAAGATAAGGCACCGATCACCATTGAATATTTCCAACATGCACTCAGGTTGAAAGATCGTCCGATAGCACCTTTGCCTGTACATTTCACATATGAGAATACTACTATTTTCAAGACCATCAAAAGGGTAGAGGGATACAAGGAGATCATGCCTGAAAATACTCCAAAGGATGTGGTTCTGTCAGGTGAAGTTGGCGTGACCAACCAGGCGTCAAATCAGTACGGTCTGATCGGTACAAAATCCTTTGATGATAATCGGTATGGTCCCACTGGCGAGAAGTTCCATGCTACTAATATAATTGGAATTGTCCGGGATATTGAAAAACTGGATGGGGTCAAACAGGGAGATGTGATATATGTCACGGAGGTAGAAAAGGATGAACGATGATGATATTATAAGTAAAATGATAGTCCTGCACTCCACCTTTACCCTTCCCAGCGATCTTGTTATCAGGATATATGAAAGCAAGGCTGATATCACAGTAAAAGAGACTTGTTTTGGTCTTATTATCGAGGGAAAAAGGTCTGTAGTAGATGAAGTTGCCAGGGAGATGCGGAGTCTTGACCCCAACCGGATATTTATTAAGGAAAGGGGTGTGCCGCCTGGCGATCCGTACCGCTGCAGGGTCGGGCGGGGAGGTGGACCCAAACCCGGGTTCCATCAGCACGAGCTTGAATTTCCGTTTTTGCCATATATTACTTCAGCACTTGAAGAGATCGAGAGAGGGGAGGGCAAGGGAACGAAAATGACCAGGTCTTTACCCATACACATAGAAACATTCAAAGACATTATTGAAAAAGAGGTTGCACAGTCCAAATGAGGTTATCAAGATGGTTAAGGTTTTTATTTACCCCAGCAACAGTCTGATTTTATCAGACCTTATAGACAGGTTCGGTCATGAACCTCTTGCTGTAATGCGGGAGGTCGGGAAAAAAATCCGTACGGCAGGACTGGATTCGCCGCCAATTAATATTACACCCGAAGACCCGAAGATCGGACTGAAATATGCTGCTGTTGAAGTACCTTCCGGTGTAAGGGGCAGGATGGCGCTGCTTGGTCCATTGCTCGAGGAGGCCGAGGCAGCCGTTATTGTCATGGAGCCAGACATAGCCTTCGGATGTATGGGCTGCGCCCGCACCAATGAGCTTGTAAACTTTTTGGTCAGGACAAAGAATATACCCATACTGGAACTGAATTATCCCCGCACTGAAGAGGATGCAAAGGCATTTGTGCATATGATACATGATTTTACAGACGGACTTGGAAAGGGGGATAAGTGATATGGCAAAAGAAAATCTTGTCAAGATTGCCCAGCTTTCCTGTGGTAGTGAATACAGTGGTATCCAGAAAGAGATAGATACTGCTGCTAATGTAGTCAATGCTGAAATCTTCTTTCCTGAGATATCCATAGAGGACGTCCAGAATGTTGAGGAAAATTTCGGGTTCAAGGTGGCAAGCCCTGACCTGAAATTGATGATGGCAAGGGCAAAATCAATTGTGGAAGGAAAGACCATGGCTGATGCCGTATTGATCGCTTCATGCTTCAGGTGTGCCGAAGGTGCCCTGGTGCGAAATGAGATTCGCAGGTATATTTATGCCAACTCGAAGATTCCTGTCATCAGTTATTCGTTTACTGAACGTACAACGTCAAGTACCCTACTTACCAGACTGGAAGCACTGACCACTACTGCCAGGCGTCGCAGCTTGCTTGCCAGGGAGAAGCAGGAAGGTTTGACCGCTGGCATCGATTCGGGGTCGACTACCACCAAGGCCGTGATAATGAAGGATGATCAGATTATAGGCACAGGTTGGGTTCCCACCATCAAGGTGGTGGAAAGCGCCAGTGAGGCACTTGACAAAGCCCTGGTTGAGGCGGGTATTACCAGGGATGAGATACAGGCCATAGGTGTTACCGGTTACGGAAGGTTCCTGCTGAGCGAAGAGTTCAATGCAGACCTGGTCCAGGAAGAGATCACTGTCAACTCAAAAGGAGCGGTCTATCTTGCCAACAGTCAGCATGGACCGTCCACTGTCATAGATATTGGAGGTATGGACAATAAGGCCATCGCCGTGCAGGATGGTATCCCTGGTATGTTCACTATGGGCGGTATTTGTGCCGGGGCATCAGGCCGGTTCCTGGAGATGACTTCAAAGCGACTGGGTGTGGATATAACAGAACTGGGCGATCTGGCTGTTAAGGGAATGCAGCAGAATGTGGAAATGAACAGTTACTGCATAGTGTTCGGCATACAGAGCCTGGTCAATTCCCTTGCAAAAGGCTCAGCCCAGGAGGATGTGGCAGCGGCCGCCTGTTATAGTGTAGTGGAACAGGTATTTGAGCAGCAATTGCAGGAGATCGACGTAAAGGAACCGTTGATAATGGTAGGCGGGTCATCGCTTATCGAGGGTGTACCCAAGGCCATGGAGGAACTGCTAAAGATCAAGGTTACGGTACCACCGCATTCCCAGTACATCGGTGCTGTGGGTGCGGCATTACTGGTTTCAGGTTTTATTGATAAATAGACCCGCCGGGGAGTCATATAGATGGAAGATGATACAATAACCGTGGAATCACCGGAAGAAGTAGGTGCAGATATCTATAGGAGAGTGATAATAGATGTACTGTCCGACCTGGCGCTGGGCAGAGTTCTTTTGAAGGTCAGGGCTTTTGTGGATGTGACCGAACCCGTATTCATTTTCCTTGGTCTGCGCAAGAAAGGAATACCGTCTGTTAAAATTAGTGATTTCGCTGACCTGGAGATTGGCGGATACGGTAAATCTGAAGTGTTAATTTTCCTTCACAAGGAAGCTTATATACCTCAACTGCTGAATAAATTGTGGGAACGCTATGGCAGGGGCAATATCTCACAAGAGGAAAGAACGACGATCGTTGTGGAAACTCCGGATTATATGACTGAGGTTGATTTGCTTGGAGACATGGTGATTGATGAAAAAGTTCAGGAGATCAATGACAGGATCGTTGATGCAATGTTGAGGATCATTCCGGAGGGTTTCAGGGTCAGGTACCATCAACTGACAGATGAATATATTCTTTTCGTGGCTTCCGAGGATCCAATTAAACAGGATTGGAAGGACAGGGCTGTAAGTATGCGCGATCAATTGCTGCATGAGGTGGGGCTCAATGCTTGAACCAATGATGTATGAAGGTGGGGTCTATAAACATAACCTGATCGAAGAGCTGGTAGAGGACCTGGGGGGTTATATTCTCCAGAAGAATATAATGCAGACTGAAGTTGTCATCATAATGCTGGTTCCGATCAAGGATACCGGGCTTGTTGAGGATATGACAAAGAAATTGCTGGGTGTGTTAACCCGTGCACCTCTATCCGGTACAGAGATCGCTGTTGTGGCACCAACACTTGCATACCATCACCTGCCACACCCGGACTGTGATATTGCCGAGTTTTTGCGCCGCAAAGGTGCAAAGACCAATATGGTAGGGCTGGCCCGGGGCGTGGGCGCTAGGACGTGCCAGATATCTGCACATGAGCGTGAACTGATCAATGAGCATGATGTGGCAGTATATGTTTTTGGTAATTTCAAACACTGTATCACAGATAGCAAGCCAAAGTTGTTCGAAGGTATCGATATTCCCATAGTGGTAACAGGGGCTCCAGAGATAGATATTGCAGATATACCTAATGGGGATGTTTATGTGAGTAACCTGGGCCGTATTGCCCACAGGCTGCGAAAAGGGGAAGAGATGTTTGCCATGGACCGGGTGGTAGATGTTGTTGGCGAGATATTTGATAAAGAACGGGAAGAGATTGGTAAGGACTTACTTTCTGTTATGCCACCAAGGGTGAAAAAAGAAATAGAAGACCAGGTGTCTGCGATCAATGAAGTATTGTCTCCTTTGCCTATTACACTTAGATTGAGAGGTTTAAAGGTCAAGCTGGATTTTGATGAGTTCCATGAGCAGGTCGGTGAAGTTTCATTTGTGGAAGGTGTCAAGTTGAAGGATATTGCTGATATCAGGCGCAGTAATATGAAGAATTTTATCCTGGTGGATATCAAGACTAAGAGCGAAACCGGGTTCTTGATATAAAACGGTTTTTCATGTTCGGATATTTTTTGTGATCAATGTATGAATTTGTATACTCAAGTTAGTCCATCATAGGGGGGATTTTCTTGCCTGCCCAACGCCGGCGCTGGGGATTAGCAGGTGTGTGTGCAAATTGAACAGCTGTGATGGAAATTGAAGTAAATAATAAGACATGCCTGTACATCGTGAATATTGACAGCATATATATGTTAGCCCACCAATGACCACCATAATGACTGATAACTCCAGGGTAGTAATAAAACTGGGTGGCAGCCTGATGGACTGTGCCTCCCCACTTATCAGGACGGTCAATGATATAATCTGCCAGAACCTACAATCAGTCCTTATTATTCCAGGTGGGTCCGTATTCGCAGACAATGTAAGGAATTTCCAGGAGATATCTGGTATTTCAGGGGATGCGGCACACTGGATGGCAATACTTGCCATGGAACAGTATGCCTATTACCTGTCAGACATCTCAGGCGTACCACTTACTAATGACCTGGAGATGCACGAACCGGGTTTAAATATTTTGCTGCCATATACAATATTACGCTATTACGACAGCGGCCTGGAACACTCATGGGATGTGACATCAGATACCATTTCGGCCTGGGTTGCACAAAGGACCGGCAGCATACTGATAAAGGTCACAGATGTAGATGGTATTTACCTGGATGGTGAACTGGTGCAGCAGATATATGCCGACGATTTGGCTGGCAGTGAGGAGACCTGTGTAGATAAGGGGCTGCCCGCTTTCCTTATGACACATGGAATGGATTGTATGGTGATAAACGGCAGGTACTTTGATAGAGTTATCGAAGCGTTGAAAGGCGGTGTTACCGGAGGCACATTGATATATGGCAAGAGCAAGTTTTAAGTCAGTATAATCATACTAATACCGAAATCTAATAGGAGAATTAACAAGGATGACCCAGAAAGCAGAGTACTGTATTTCATGTGGAGTAAAACTTATCGAGAAAGGGTATGTGCGTTTCCCGTGCCCATCATGTGGCAGGGAAATTGGAAGATGTGCAATGTGTAGGCACCAGAGTAACCCGTATACGTGTCCGGGATGCCAGTTCCAGGGACCCTGAGGTGAATACTGTGGGCGAAGTAGCAGCTAAGATCAAGATAATGCCGGCTGGCGTGGAAACCGACCTTGAAGCCCTGAAAGGGAGACTGGAAGCAGTTATACCTGAGGGTGTAAAACTCCACGGTTTTTCAGAGGAGCCCATAGCCTTTGGCCTGAAAGCCATTATTGCCGTTGTCGTCGTGGGTGATATCGAAGGTGGTACCGATAAGGTGGAAGAAGCTTTTGCAGCAGTCGATGAAGTTGAAAGTGTTTCAGTGATCGAACTGGGGCGCCTGTAATATTTAATGATAACCAGTTACTGGTTTATAGTCAGGAACATAAATCCTGAACATTTTGCTCTTTACCGTCCTTTGCGGTGTATGATTTTGGTCACCGCAAAGAGCGCGAAGTCCGCAAAGATGGTTTGAATTGTTTGGTTTTTGACTATAACTGGATTTAGAGCAGGAAAATGTCCCGATAATTTCTTTTTTGGGCTCGTAGATCAGGGGTAGATCGTCACGTTCGCAACGTGAAGGCCGCGGGTTCGAATCCCGCCGGGTCCATTGTGTGTTCATTCCAATCGGCAGGTAAAATTCAAGAAAATGCTCACTTTGTGCGCATTTTCTAAGCCTGCAGGAAAGTATATACTTTCCTATACGTAAATGAAATCCGGTAATGGATATAATGGTAGTTTTAACGATATATACCTGCAATACTTACATACCAAATGACCGAACAACGTAATAAAAGACAATTCAAACCCGGAAAAGATGCATTCATTCACTGGTGCCCGAACTGCAATCTCCCGCTTATCAGTATCGAGTGTGCACTATGTGGTTCAACAGGCGAGAGAATTGACCTGGGACTGCCCGGAGATGTGCAGTTTGGCTCACCTTACGAGCGCGGCATCCTGCATGATATCCTGACTGCCCGCTACGGCATTGACCCGCTGGGTGAGCGTATTATCCTGCTCAATAAAATTGGTGGTGAGGATAAGACCGACCAGGTAATAGTGGACGCCCTGGTGTTTGGGATACTGCGCTTTGACCTGAAAATCCTGGACTGGCAGTTCGACCTTTCAATGGATGGGGCTGCCCTTATGGCACAATATACCAGGCACAGGACCGTTGAGCTGTCAGATGTTCCCGGCCATCTCAGCGGCAAGACCGTTAGTTCTGATATGATACAGTGGTGTTCGGATGATATCAGGCAGGGTGATGATATCATTGTCAGGAAGGGCAAAATGACGGGTGTGGGTTTTGCACTGCTGGATGCCAAAGCGATGAAACTAACCGCCACACCTGCGGTCAGGGTCAGGAAGATAGGGAAAAGCCGGGCCCGGTTAAAGGATGTGGTTCCCATAATGGACAAGGTTGTCAGGGCTAACGCACCTGCCATCAAACGCCTGGGCAAAAATGCCATGAACACTGTAAAGGGCATGGCCAACCAGCAGGAATACCGTGGTAGACCCGTGTATGTGTCCTTCAGCGGCGGTAAGGACAGCCTGGTGGTGCTGGACCTGACCAAAAGCGCATTGAAACACAGCCCTAAGGCATATTTCATCAACACTGGCCTGGAATTCCCTGAGACTGTGGAATATGCGCGGCAGTTTTGCCATGATAATGACATTGACCTGGATGAGCTGGATGCAGGGGATGTGTTCTGGCAGCACTTGCCAGATTTCGGGCCCCCTGCCAAGGATTACAGGTGGTGCTGCAAGGTCTGCAAGCTGGCCCCTGCTGGTGAGATACCAGAGAAGGGAAATTACCTGACCATTGATGGCAAGCGTAAGTACGAATCATTCAGCCGTGCCCGCATCCCTGCCACTGAGGGAAATCCACTGGTGCCGGGGCAGGTGAATGTGTATCCCATCCGCGACTGGCGTGCGCTTGAGGTGTGGCTGTACATACACTGGCGGGGCCTGGAATATAATCCACTGTACGACATGGGGTTCGAGCGGGTGGGCTGCTGGCTGTGCCCGGCGGCCCTGGGTGCGGAATTCCGGCGCATGCTTGAGCTGCACCCTGACCTGTACCAGAAGTGGGATACATACCTGCGTGACTGGGCTGGGAGCCTGGGGCTCCCGGGCGGGTACATCGACCATGGGTTCTGGCGCTGGCGGGAGCATCCCCCCAAGATGAAATTGCTGGCCCGGCAGTTGGGTATTGATATTGTCCCAAAGGATGCAGGGTCTGAGGCTGAGGCTTTCCGTATAAGGGTGGTCTCGGGCATATCTCCATGCAAGGCCGGCGGGTACAGTATTGAGGGCACTGCCAGGGGGGCCAGGCCAGTGGGTGCTGTGGAAATGATGCGGATGCTGGGTGAGGTCCGTTATTCGGATGAACTGGGTGTGCTGGTGGTCCTGACAGGTGGAGGGAGTGTGAAGCTGTACACGGATGGTACTTTCCAGGTCACTGCGGGGGACAGGGGGACGACTGAGAAGCTTTTTGAAGCGGCTGCCAGGCAGTTGACGAGGGCGGTGAAGTGTACTGGTTGCGGGATATGCGAGAAGGCCTGCCCGAAACATGCTATTAGTTTTGAGGATAGGCGCATCAGGGTGTCGGAGCAGTGTGATGGGTGCGGGGTGTGCGATGAGGTATGTGTGGCTGTTCGGTATGTGGGCAGGATTTTAGAGGGGTAGTTACGGACCCCTGGCTTGAATACGGCTTGGTGTTGTCAGTGGCTTTATATATCTGCACCTGATCTTGGTTGGTTAGGATATATTTCCAGCTCTTTCAGCACATTTCTGATCCTTTTTTGTAATTGTTTTTGCAGGGAGTGGAATTGCTTTTGGAAAGTACGGGAAACGATTACAGGATACATTACAGTTTGTCCAGCGAAATGAACTCATCATTTTCAAGTATTTTGTTCCATCGGTTGTCCAATTTTTTCCAGCCGGCTTCTTTGATGAGCTTTCTGATTATATTGTTGTAGCTCTCACCCTTTTCCCCAAATTGACGTAATAATTCTTTTGTTTCCGAAGATACAGCTATTGTTGTAGCAGACATTGTTAATTGCCTATAATTCCTGTAGGTATTATATCATTTATAGTATTTGCATAGTGAAGTAAATACCAACTTTACTAATGATTCATCTATCTGAATGTTGAATACGACTTGATGGCATGGTTCTCGCAGGTTCATTATTTTTGTGTAGTTACGCTTGATTTTTAAGTGTTTTAGGTGGGATGCGGTTGATTTTGAATTGTCAGATCGTCGCTATGTAGCAAAAAACCATATGGTACCAAATTTTATAAACACAGTGGCATGCATGTTTTAACTCTGCCATACATATTAATATGTACTTTCGGTTAAAGTTAATACTACGTTTTGTCCCAACCGCAGCAGAGCTGCAGGGTATAGTTATTAAGATTAAATACAAAATTAGGTTAAAATGACATTGGATGATAATCTCACAGAGCTTAAAGGCATAATCTCAAAAATAAAACACCAAAACCGATTGATAATACTTGGTTTTCTTTTAATACCTGTATTGTTGGGTGTTCTTATAATTAGAAAAGCTACTCAACAAAAAAGAAATTTAACGTCATTGAAAGAGGAAATCCTTGAGAATGTCGAAAATGATATAAAAAAATGGATTGTGCATATAAAGGATATCCATGAGTCAATAAACGACACGTATCTAACCTATCATACACGAAGAGACTTAATTAAAAGATGTGATTTTTGTTTGGATTCGCTTTCATTTTTAAAATCAAACAACGTATTTTTTCAAAGTTCGTTCATTCGCTTTGTTACTGAATCCTCTTTTGCAATTTCAGTATTCAAAAAAAATGTTGTAAACTTTTCGAATGAATATTTTGTTGAAAAAAGGATGAACGAATACGACTATTTATTTAAGAAATCTCCTTTCCCTTTAGACGATTCTCAAAAAAAGGCTGTAATTATTGACGATACGCATAATTTAGTAGTTGCAGGGGCTGGTTCTGGAAAGACGGAAGTGTTGATAACACGGATTGCTTATCTTATTGAAAGAAAACCAGACACAATAAATCCAAAAAGAATCCTGGTTCTTGCATATCAGAATAAAGCCGCACAGGAAATAAGAAATAGGCTAAATGAAAGATTTGATACGGACGTAGAAGTAAAAACCTTTCATTCATTTGGTTTGCAAATTTTAAAACAGTCATATAAAGACTCAAATAGAGATTTACCTGACATGCAACTAATAGGGGGCAATTTCGAGAATCGCTATCGAAGTCGGATCATTTCTACTTATAACGATGCTCAAAAGGATGCAGAATTCCAAAATGATATTATCAATTATATGAAATCATATGGGAATAATGAAAAAGCTAAGCCTAAAACTGCCTTTGAAGAAAAAGAAGAATATTACAAGTATATGCGCAATTTGACTTATACTGCACTTGATGGTACAAAAGTAAAGAGTGAGGCAGAAAGGGCAATAATTAATTTTTTCATAACGCATGATTTAAATGAGAGTAAGATACGGATTCTTTATGAAAATCCTGCTGAATGGATGAAGTACATTGGGGAAAATGGGGAATATAATACTCCGAGACCAGATTTTTTCTTTCCTGACTATGACCTGTATATAGAGCATTGGGGCACAGATAAAAATGGAAAGGTTCCAGAATGGTTTGAAGGTGACAATCCCTCTGAAAAATATAACCGAGATATGAACGCAAAGAAAAAAGCATTTGCTGAACAAAACAAATATTCTTTAGTTGAAACTACATATTGGGAATTTAAAGAAAAGGAGTTTATTCAAAATCTTCAAAATAAGATGTTAGAAGCGTTAAAGGAAAAGTATCCTGACAAAGATTTCAAATTCTCACCTGTGCCTTATAAAAAGCTGATTTCCAAAGTGTGGGAGGATTGCCGGAAATCTATAGAAAAATTGCCTTTGAACATTGGAACCTTCATAACCATTGCTAAAACATATAGTTTATCGCCAGCAGATATTGAAAAAAGATTATCAAATGAAAGGTGGTCTCAAAAACAGAAAGCATTTGTTCATCTGGCTATTAAGATTTACACCACTTATGAAAATGATTTGCGTTCTAAAAACCAAATTGATTTTTCAGATATGATTAATCTTGCTGTAAAAGAACTGAAACAAAATGAGACCTTATATAAAGACATTTTAGACCACATTCTCATAGATGAGTATCAAGATATCAGTGCGCAAAGGTATGAACTTATCAAATCATTAATGGACAAAAATAGTAATTGTAAACTATTTTCTGTTGGTGATGATTGGCAAAGCATTATGGGTTTTGCAGGTTCTGATCTTGATTTTTTTGTTAATTTCTCTGATTACTTTGACCATCCTGCCAGAACTGATCTAACTGTCAATTATAGAAGTGTTAAATCAATTGTTGACACCGGTGCAGAGATCATAAAACAAAATGGTTCATCTCAACTGAAAAAGAAAACCTTGGCTAATGATGAAAGTGTGATACCTGTAACAGTGTATTCATTTGAACAACAGTCTACCCATAAATCAAATTATGCCAACCAGATGGTCTATTACGGCCAGATGGTTCAACATTGTGTCAATAAAATAGAGGCATACAGGCAAAACGGATATGAACCAGCGGATATTATGATTCTTGCCAGAATCGTAAGCAATCCCAGATTGAGGGAGAAATTATTTGAATATGCAAACACCAAGGGTGTAAGCATTTCCACAGAATTAAAATATTCCAACAGCGTTCCCTTTATGTCAGTTCATAAAAGTAAGGGTTTGCAAGCAAAGGTTGTTTTCATTTTTGATGTTGTTGAAGGTCTTTATGGTTTTCCCAGTGAATTAGAAAATCCTGACATTTTTGAACCTGCTATCAAGGGTAGTAGAAAAGAAAAAGAGGAAGAAGAGAGGCGATTGTTTTATGTTGCGATAACAAGAGCAAAAGAAGAAGCAATAATTTATACACAAGAAGGTAGAGAAAGCAAATTTCTTGATGAAATTAACGATCACCTGATTTTTGAAAACGTGGCTTCTTAAAGATGCATAAGGCGGAGCATGGGGGATATATCATGCAAGGGGTGCAGCAAGCTGAATGGTGTCCGATGTAGCTATGGGGGGGATAGGAGTCACTATACCTCGGACTTAAGTACCGTAGGCCTGTAAATAATACCTGCCACCCGTTTTTCCATCTTGTCCGTCAATATAGATTTTCATGTTTTATCTAAACTATGCTATAAAACCCACCTAAATATAAAGTTTCCTAAACAATTTCAGAAAGCATCCCACAATCAATACTTATAAACCTTTATACCCATAAATAAAAACACAGATTTTTCAGGGAGTCATACCATGATAAAGATCTTTGGAGTCTCAGGAAGCCCCAGGAAGGGCTCAACAGATTACATTGTGAATGAAGCCCTCAAATACCTTAAGGAAAAATACAGTGTCCAAACCCGCTACTTCTCAGCCCGTGGCAAACACCTCAACTTCTGCATCCACTGCGACCACTGCGTCCAGGAGCGCAGCGGCTGCATCCACAAGGACGACATGCAGGAGTTCTACGACGGCCTGGAATGGGCGGATGGCATCATCATCGGCACCCCCGTATACCAGGGCAACCTGAGCGCCCAGACCAAGACCATGCTGGACCGCTGCCGGGCCGTGGTGGCTAAGGACCCCGACATCCTGCGCAATAAGGTGGGTGCAGCCCTGGCAGTAGGCGGCGACAGGGTGGGCGGCCAGGAGATAGCCATCCAGTCCATACACCACTTCTATATCATCAGCGAGATGATACCGGTCGGCGGTGGTTCGTTCGGTGCCAACCTGGGCGGGACCTTCTGGTCTCAGGACAGGATGGCTGAGGGCGCGGCAGAGGATGAAGAGGGGCTGCGTTCCATGCGCAAGACCATGAACCGGATGATGAAGGCGCTGGGAGTGGTTAGGGGTGAGGATATGCCGAAAAAAGGTTGAGAATCAGCAACTGCCGGATTGTACTGCATAGGAAGTACAATGCTCAATGGCAGTATCAGTACCTTATCCTTGACACAATTCCATCAAATCCACCATCAAAACTGGCCAGGTGGTCTATGCCCTTATTTTTCATCAGTTCGATTATTGAGCAGTCAGTAAAACTCAGCTTCTTGTCTGCGTTTTTTGCGAAAGTAATCCACCCTCTTTCAAGTATCTCCTGGTCAATGAAAAGCATATTTATGAACCTCGGGATATCCTTCTTTTCATTACAAAGTATGATGTCCCTCAATTATGCGGCCTTTGTGATATTTTTTATTATCACAAAAGTATTATTGTAATTGAAGTAATAACAAATTACATCGATAGAAAGAACTATAACTTAAATAAAGTTTCATAAATAGCGTATTCTATGTTACTTTATATTTTCATCCTGAATGAGAAATGTGTGATATAATATAAATGCCAGTTTGAAAAAATTGGAATAATAAGTTATGGATGAAGAATGTAACGTAAAGGATTGAATGAATGAAGATATTACCAATAAACCTCGATGATTTGATATTTGCCCGATCCGTGGAATCAGTCAGACGTGAATTTAAAAAAACCTGGTCCGAACCTGTTTTAGAGAATGTCATCCATAGCATTTGTGCTTTTGCTAATGATTTTTTCAATTTAAATGGTGGATATATCATTATAGGTATTGAAGAAAAGAATGGACAACCAATTCTTCCTCCATACGGATTAGAAGACCAGAATTTAGACGAAATCCAAAAGCAAGTACGAGGTAATTGTAAGAGAATAGATCCGGAATATCAACCAGTAATTTCACCGGAAGTTTATATGGAAAAACAAATTCTTGTACTCTGGGTTCCAGGTGGAGAATTAAGACCTTACCAGGCTCCAATAAAATTCAAAGAAGGTACCAGAGCTTACTATGTTCGCCAGGGAAGTGAGTCGGTTCAAGCAAGAGGAGATATTTTAACACAGCTAATGCAAATGACTGCAAAAATTCCTTTTGATGATCGGCGAAACAACTCTATTCCAGTCGATATTATATCTTCTTCCCTCGTCAGGAAGTATCTTACTGATATCAGGAGTGATTTGGTTGCTGAAAATGTGTTAATTCCTGATAGGGATCTGTACCGCTATATGAAGATTGTTTCACCTATGAATAGTCATGAAGCTCCAAGAAATATTGCATTACTGTTTTTCACAGAAAATCCTGACCAGTATTTTCCAGGAACCCAGATAGAAGTCGTTGAATTTGGTGATGATGCAGGTGGGGACCTTATCGAAGAAAAAGTTTTCAAAGGCCCGATTCATTTCCAGTCAAGACAAGCACTTGATTATTTAAACAGTTTCAGTACTTCAATGATTAGGAAAATTCCAGGAAGAGCTGAAGCTCAAAAGGCAGTTGCATTTCCTTATGAAGCAATGGAAGAAGCCCTTATGAATGCGGTTTATCATAGAAGTTATGAAATTCATGAACCTATCAAGGTATATTTATATCCTGACCGAATGGAAATAATCAGTTATCCAGGACCAGTTCCCGGTATTGAAATGCATCATTTACAAACAGGTGGAGTCGTTCCTCCGGTCCAAAGTCGAAATAGAAGAATAGGGGAGTTCCTGAAAGAACTTGATCTTGCAGAAGGAAGGGGGACCGGAATACCGAAAATCCGAAGAAAAATGAAAGAAAATGGCTCACCCGAACCGAAATTCGAATTTGATAAAGAGAAAACATATTTCCGTGTTATTCTGCCTGCACATCCACAATATGTAGTAATTCATTCTATACGTAATAGCGCCCATCTGTGGGCCACCGGGGATAAAAAAAGCGCCCTTGCAAATTTAGAACAGGCTTTATCGAAAGTTCCAACATCTGGAGCACTTATTGGTCAACTTATAGAGTATAAAGCTGGTCAGGGGGACTTATCTTCAGCTGAACATATGTTTAATGAGAATAGAAATAACATTGAATTAATCGATAGGCATTTGCTTTATCTTGCGATGGCCAGAGCATATTTAAATACTCAAAATGCATCAAAAGCTTCATCAATTCTTCAAGAGATTCCCTCTCCGACAACTGGTGATGAATTAATTGAATTAGCGATATTATATAAAAGAGCTGGAAGATTTAAAGAAGCACACAAGGTTTTTGCTTCTAACTTTGATATTCTTCGTGAGGATCAGAAAGCTGTGCATGAATTTGCACAAACAAAGATGAAATTAGCATCAAAAGAGCGGGGACATGTTCGAAAACGATTAAACAAAGAAGCTCTTGAACTATTACATAGAGCTATACAATTATCCGATGATAATATTAGGACTGCTTGGTGTTGGTTTGATCTTGCAAGGACTTTGGTTTGGCTGCGCTCCCCTGAAACAGAGGTTCTAAATGCTTATAGTAAAGCTATGGAATTCTTACCTAATGAACCGATATTCAAAGAGAATTATGAGAAATGGAGAGCTAACTACGAAAGACGGAGTGGAATAAAAAAATAGAAAGGTTTTTTTCATGGAGTCATACCATGATAAAGATCTTCGAAGTCTCAGGAAGCCCCAGGAAGGGCTCAACAGATTATATTGTAAATGAAGCCCTCAAATACCTTGAGGAAACATACGGTGCATAGACCCGCTACTTCCCAGCCCGTGGCAAACACCTCAACTTCTGCATCCACTGCGACTACTGCATCCGTGAGCGCAGCGGCTGCATCCACAAAGACAACATGCCCGAGTTCTACGATGGCCTGGAATGGGCTGACGGTATCATAATCGGTACCCCGGTGTACCAGGGCAACCTGAGCGCCCAGACCAAGACCATGCTGGACCGCTGCCGGGCAGTGGTGGCAAAAGACCCCGACATCCTGCGCAACAAGGTGGGTGCAGCCCTGGCAGTGGGCGGCGACAGGGTGGGCGGCCAGGAGATAGCCATCCAGTCCATACACCACTTCTATATCATCAGCGAGATGATACCGGTCGGCGACGGTTCGTTCGGTGCCAACCTGGGCGGCACGTTCTGGTCTCAGGACCGGATGGCCGAAGGCGCGGCCGAGGATGAAGAGGGGCTGCGTTCCATGCGCAAGACCATGAACCGGATGATGAAGATGCTGGGAGTGATCAGGGGTGTGGATATCCCGAAAAAAGGTTGAGAATGTATAGTTATTGCGATTGTGGAAATATGTGAGATTAATCGAAGAAGTGTAAAAATTTCAGACGGGATTTACAGGATTGACAGGATTGACAGGATACAATGCAACTTCAACATCCTGTAAATCCTGTAAATCCTGTAAATCCGGTCAAAAAGCTAAGCGGTGTCCTTTACTTGATTGCGTATGATGTTGCCGATAAAGATTGAGATTTTCTATTGAAATATCAGTGGCAGTATCAGTACCTTATCCTTGACACTATTCCATCAAATCCACCATCAAAACTAGCCAGGTGGTCTATGCCCTTATTTTTCATCAGTTCGATTATTGAGCAGTCAGTAAAATTCAACTTTTTATCAGCGTATTTTGCGAAAATGATCCACCCTTTTTCAAGAATTATCAGGTCAATGAAAAGCATATTTATGAATCTCGGGATATCCTTCTTTTCATTTCCAAGTATCATGTCCCTCAATTGTGCGGCTTTTTTGACATCGCCTGTCTTGTAAAGTATAAAAGTCATCAATTCGTTAAAAACAAAGTCAGAGGTAAATGCTGCACCATACTTGTTTTTCATTATGCTCTCAAGCAGGCCCGTGGCGGCACTATGATGCTTATCCTTCCTGTTAACGTACGCAATAAAGATGCCTGTATCTATAAAAATACTCATCTCAGGCCCCGTATATTGTAGTGTCGATATCTGACTCTTCTGTTTTAACACCCCAATCGGTCTGAAGAGCCTTTATTTTCCTGATATCTTTTTCTGGAAGAGGTAGTGCCAGCAGCTTACCAAAGAAATTATCTTTTTTTGACCCCATGAACTCAATTATCCTTGAGAACAGTTCCTGTTGAGTGATTTTTTTACCGGCCTTGAGAGTAAACTCGGCCTGTAACATATCAAAAAGGTGTTTATCCTTGTCATTGACTTTGATATTCTGGCTCATAATATAAAATATAATTTTATCTAATATATCTTTTTCCACTACAATAAGGACCATCTATACATATGTAATAACTCAACTTCATATCTACACATTTTGCTACAGTATTCTGCCCGTCCTCAAGTATCTCCAGGTCAATGTAAAGCACAGGCGGGGCCAGGAATACAATTCCATGTATGCTATGGGGTTCGAGCGGGTGGGCTGCTGGTTGTGCCCGGCGGCCCTGGGTGCGGAATTCCGCCGCATGCCTGAACTGCACCCTGACCTGTACCAGAGGTGGGATACATACCTGCGAGACTGGGCTGAGCACATGGGACTTCCGGGCGGTTACATTGACCACGGGTTCTGGCGCTGGCGGGAGCATCCTCCTAAGATGCGACTGCTGGCCCGGCAGTTGGGTATTGATATTATCCCAAAGGATGCAGGGTCTGAAGCTGATGCTTTCCGGATAAGGGTGGTCTCGGGTATATCTCCATGCAAGGCCGGGGGATATAGTATCGAGGGCACTGCCAGGGGGGTCAGGCCTGTGGATGCTGTGGAAATGATGAGAATGCGGGGTGAGGTCCGTTATTCGGAGGAACTGGGTGTGCTGGTGGTCCTGACTGGTGTGGGGAGTGTGAAGCTGTACACGGATGGTACTTTTCAGGTCACTTCGGGGGACAGGGAGACGACTGAAAAGCTCTTTGAAGCGGCTGCCAGGCAGGTGACGAGGGCGTTGAAGTGTACGGGGTGCGGGATATGCGAGAAGGCCTGCCGAAACATGCTATTAGTTTTGAGGATGGGCGCATCAGAGTGGGGGATGAGTGTGATGGGTGCAGGGTGTGCGATGAGGTATGTGTTGCTGTCAGGTATGTGGGCAGGATTTTAAAGGGGTAGTTACGGACCCCACCACTGGCTTGAATACGATTTGATGGTGCGGTTCTTTCACTTCCATTATTTTCGTGTACGTGCGCCTGATTTTTGAGTGTTTTAGGTAGGGTGCGGTTGATTTTGGATTATTAGATAGTCACAGGTGCCGGACGTCGTCGCTTAAATCCGAGGCATCGACGAGGCTGGAGCTTGGGTTGCGGGATAAGCAGCGGGAAAATATGGAGTGATGGTATTGATAGAACTGGTTTGGGTTAGTACGTGTAGATGGAATTAAGCATAACACTTTTAAAATATAATGATTTTTAAAAAAAACTAAATTTTCACAACTGAAATTATAGGCAGTTTTGCCACTAAACAGTCACTTCCATTACTCTCGCATTACCTTGAATTTTTATCCTTTCATTCATCACTTCCAAACAGCCATAAATTGCATCTTTTATGTTATCCAGTGCCTCTTTAGTAGTTCTACCCTGTGATATGCAGCCTGGAATGGAAGGACATTCCACAACATACCATCCATCTTCTCCCTCACTAACCACTACTTTATATTTCATTTTTTATTCACCCTTTATGGCTTGGTTTAAATAATTAAAATACTTTCTGTATGAAAAAGTTTTGATCTTAATAAGAATGCTGGGTGAGGTCTGTTATTCGGAAAAACTGGGTGTGCTGCTGGTCCTGGCAGGAGATGGGAGTGTGAAGCTGTACACGGCTGGTACCTTCCAGGTCACTGTGGAGGACAGGGTGACGACTGAGAAGCTCTTTGAAGCGGCTGCCAGGTAGGTGACGAGGGCGGTGAAGTGTACTGGGTGCGGGATATGCGAGAAGGCCTGCCCGAAACATGCTATTAGTTTTGAGGATGGGCGTATCAGGGTGGGAGATGAGTGTGATGGGTGCGGGGTGTGCGATGGGGTATGTGTTGCTGTTCGGTATGTGGGCAGGATTTTGGGGGGGTAGTTGCTGGACCCCTGACTTGAATACGACTTGGTGTTGTTAGTGGCTTTATCTTGACATAGGTTCATATGAACCAAACAGACTTTGAGAGATTAAAAAACATCCGCACCCATTTGATTTTACTCAAAAACCTAAAGCTAAACCATCTAAAAACCACTATCAATAGACCCACCCAAAAACAGCCGAATTCTAGTTATTTCAAACTGTAGGTGTAAGGTTCCAGCTTCAAATCATACCTCGGCATATAGATTTTAAAGCGAGTGTGTTAGAAGTACTGCTGCTGTAGCTGTAACAGTCATCGATTCAGTTGCATTCTCTTCAGCTATCCAGCGCAACAGCACCGGCCGCTTCATATCCTGCCCTGACAGAACCGTTCATGCTGCGCTCTGGATAATTAGCCTCAGAGAACATGCCGGCAAGGTACAGCCCATCAACACCGGTCCTATACGGCAGTATCCGCTCAGCATACCCAGTCTCATACACCGGAGCAGTCTGTGCATCCCGTCCCAGTTCCCACCAAAGTACTGCAGACCTGTCAAAATCAGGGTACAGTCTCTCAAGCCCATCCAGGAACATCCCGATAACTTCCTCCTCGCTCCGGGTGTACAGCGGGTCATCATGGTCCTGGAAATACGAAGCAATATAGAGCAGGTGCTCCCCTGCATAATCAGAGCTCGGCATAAAATTAGTATGCTCGATCAAAGCCCCGAACGGCACATCGGCCTTGATGTTCAGCCAGTAAGTACCATCCGTCATCAAAGGCCTTGACATCCTAAGCAGGGCACAGCATGTACCCTGGTAATGGATGGCGCTCGGGTCAAATCCAGGAATACCCGGTTCTACCAGGGACGCCAGGGTAAGAGGAGGTACTGTGGATATCACAGCATCACACGACAAGCTACCTTCTTCAAGCTTGACACCCGAAACCCGGCCGTCTTCCATCAATATCTCCTCCACACCGTTACCTGTTATGATACGCCCGCCCTTTTCCCTTATTGAATCAGCCAGCCCAGCTATCAGATGGTGGAACCCACCCCTCATATATCCCAATCTCTCACCTTCTGCGCCACGGTCTGAGCGTATCTTGACCCTGCCCAGTAACCAGGCAGCACTGACCATGTCGGCGTTCGATCCGAACTTGCTGTTAAGTAGCGGCTGGAAAAAATTATTATAAACCCCGCTGCCCGCTATCTTTAATATCCATTCACCTGCCGTGATGTCATCGTATGACCTGACATCCCTGACAAGCTTTGTCCGCAATACCAGCAGCCCCAGCCTGAAGATATCTAACAGGGACATAGGTGGGAACTTTAGAATTTCCAGGGGAGTGTTCATGGGATATGCCCTGCCGCTCCAGTAATAGCCTGTGGTACCCTTGACCCACTGCAAGCGCTCTGCCAGGCCCAGTTCGTCAATTAGTCCAATCAGTTCGGTATCGCTGGAAAAAAAATGATGGTAATATTTCTCGATATAATAATCATCAGTGTGGTCATCAACGTGACCATCAGTATGGTCATCAATGTGGTAACTCTGTGCCATACCACCCAGTGCATCGTCCTTTTCTACCACGGTTACCTGATGTTCATCTGAGAGCCTGTATGCCGCTGCAAGTCCGGCCAGACCGCCGCCAATTATTACAATCTTGCTCATGTTTTCACATCCAGCCCTTATTAATTACCTTATTCATTATTATCTGTAGAAAAGCACCACTCCATATTCACTCTGGGGCCTGTCAAGCTGGCGGTACATAATGAACCTGTAATTGATATCACCAGGCTTAAACCAATACCATGCCATCTTTGCACTGTCCAGCCGGTGGTAGTCATCACCCACTACCTTCTCCACATAATCAGCATCCTCGTCATGAGCTACCACGATAGGTGCATCCAGTGCAGGATCATTTTCCAGGTTCACCCTCCATTTTACATTTTTATAATGGCGTATCTGCCATAAAAACTGCGTATCCATTTCATTATCCGTGACCTGTATCTCAGTATAAAAGCCTTTGTGCCTATCGGCAGTTTCATGCAGGGTGACCATGAAGTGCTGGAATTTCTGTGGCGGCTGGCTGGCCTGTATCAATGGTTCGGCAGGGTCTGAAAAGTTCTTGTAGTTCAGGTTATAGCTGGTATACAGGAAAAAAGCGAAACATAATACCAGTATGACCACAAAGGTGGCCTCAGCCCATCTTGGCCGCTGTTTCAGGGAAGGCACGACCTCGCCCAGATATGCACCTGCGATCAGTACTGCCGGAAGAAGAGGATGCAGTATCAGCCAGGGTACCTTCTCACCGATATAGGCATAGGCTGCAAGACTGGCAGCCAGCCAGTAGACCAGAAAGACCATCACTGGATTTTCCCTGCTTTTAATAAACCGTTTAATATAGTCTATACTTCCTATAAAGGCAAACAAGGCTACAGGAAGTTCATACAGGAAAAGCAAGGGGATATAGTAATACAGCGGCCCTCCGATACGTTCTATCTCATGCATTTCATACCAGTGGGAAAAGGCACTGAAAGTGGCACCCTTTAAAGCTTCAAAGTCTTTAAAGAAGTAAGAGTAGAATGTCACGTAAATAGCAAGGAACACTACTATGAACAGACCGGTATCCATCAATATCCTGAACATGTTCTTTTCAAGTGATGCGATTATGTCATGCTGCTGGTGTCGGGTCCGATAGAAAAGCCATATCATGTACAATGCATACATTCCGACAGGAAAGCCAAGCAGTGCAATGGTAACGTATGCATTCTCTTTTGCAGTGACTGAAAATGCCAGTGCGGCAGAGCCCAGTGCTACATAAATTAGCCGGTTGGGATTATTTCGTTGCTCAAGATATTTTACCGCACACACCACGGCTGCCAGCGTGAAGAAGGTGATGAATATATCATTACGGAAGAAACGGGAGTAGTATAGGAAAGAGGGTGAGAAGGCGAAGAACGCTGCCGTGATAAGCCAGCCCGGGCGGCCGAGGTAATGCCTGAAAGGATATACCAGGAGTACCATACCAACGCCGGTCAGTGCAGGGACCACACGGGCTGCAAAATCGGTATCCCCTATGATGTTGAATATACTTACTGTGAGGAAATACAAAAACGGACCGTGAAATACCGGGTTGTATTCATAATTGCCGTTTGTGAACAATTTGTAGGCAAATGAGCCTACAGCAGCCTCATCATGGTGGAAGGGGCGAACATCAAGCTGGTACAGGCGCAGGGCCGTGGCTGCTATTACTATAATAGTAAAGATGACAAAGTCCGGCTCCTTAAAAAATGGTCTTTTGTTTGTTGTTTTAGCCCCTGTCATGTTTATCTCGCTTGGTGTTTAGGTTTTTTAAGATCGATTTTATGCCAGACCAAATAGTTTTTGCAGTTTGTTCGCTACTTCATCCTGCATTTTGGGCGATAATTCTCCCAATTCCCGTTTGATAAGTGCTGTCGTGACCGTCATCAGACGGTGCAGCCGGAGTGTTGATGTCACTAGTAACCCGGTCATGGCGAAGTCTGCATCCCCTGAATTTAGTATCAGATCCGTTTCCAGTTGATCAACTGGCATCCGGCTGCTGATAAAAGCCATAATAACATGGCGATGTGGACCGACGGCGTCTGTCAGGCAGACCGCTGGTCGTACTTTGGTCGTCGAAAGAT
Organism: ANME-2 cluster archaeon; assembly: GCA_014237145.1. Taxonomy (NCBI): domain Archaea; kingdom Methanobacteriati; phylum Methanobacteriota; class Methanomicrobia; order Methanosarcinales; species ANME-2 cluster archaeon. The sequence continues at coordinate 17,905 of JAAXOC010000003.1, read as the reverse complement.
CATCGAACGGAAAAGGCACCAGAACGACTTTACCCTTCATCATAGAACGGTCTCCCATCAGAAAGTGTGTAGATGTCCTCTTCAGTATCTTTCAGGAAATAGAAGGCTGGGTTCGCGGCTGCTGCCTGAAGCCATTCTGTCTCATTTATGTCAGTTTCTTCAGGCACCAGGATGATTACACGGACACGAGTCGGTCCGGTGATGGGCAGCGCCCCATCCAGAACAAGATGGTGCTGGGCGTCAATCGTTCCTGTTGTTTCGATAGCTTTTGTTGCGGTTTGCATTTTGTTTTTCTCTCCGATTTTATGCGTATTGATCTAATCTTTCCAGTATTGTCGTTTCATTTTTCTTCTACTACCTTTATCTCCTCTTTTGTTAGGCCATAAAATCATAAACCAGCCTGTCAATCTGTTCATTAATAATCTTTATCTGCTGCTCATAAATCTCTTTATCTTGCTCCATTCTCACCCCGTGGTATTTCTTCTGGAGTTCGAGCATGTTATCCACCATAGAAACAAGTTTGTCGTGCTGTGCTTTTTATTTCATTTCATATCTGGACATCATGGTAGACTATGTAAGATACACTTAATTATATTTACTATAATTTTGCGAGTGTATGTCTTAGGTCAGATTGGGCGTGTGGTCTGATGGAGTTTTGTGGGTCTGGCTGCCCTCTGCCTGGCAGTATGCGCTGATTTTGGGCTGGCCTTTGGAGATATCTGGATATTGGCATATCTGCCTGGTAGGAGCTTCGACCGGATATTGAGGCTGCCAGGCTTCAAGGTGTGTGTTGCTGGTCCGGCCTTCGTTTGATCGGGAGTGCTGCTGCCGGTAGCGGGCAGGGGTAAACCATAAATTAAAGAAGCGACCGGTTTATTAGTAAAGGTGGATGTGTATATGCTATGACTGAAGAAAGTGAGGATTTGGTGGCATATTGCGGTTTGTACTGTGGAGATTGTCATGGGTATACTGGCCGTGTAGCTGATCTGGCCAGGGACCTGCGAAAGGAGCTCAGGCAGACACGGTATGATCTATTTGCAAAAGAGATGGCCAGCTCTCCCTATGGTAAAAGCTACAAACATTATGATGAATGCTATGAAGTCTTAGGCCAGATGGTAAAATTTCGCTGTAAAAGAGGCTGCCGAAAAGGCGGAGGCAATCCATCCTGCAAAATAAGAAGGTGTGTTCAGAAAAAAGAACTGGACGGCTGCTGGGAATGTTCGGAATTTGAAACGTGTGAAAAACTAGACTCCCTTAAGCCAGTCCACGGAGATGCCCATAAGAAAAACCTAAAGCGACTTAAGAAAGGCGGCAAAAACGAATTCATAGCTGGAAAACACGACTGGTACACCAAAGCTAAGGAATAACACACATCCAACACAAGGAAGGAAAACTCGTCTACGTCCTGGGAACAGGTGGTAGAGAGGCCAGCACACCAAAGAAAGGTTAGGATGTACTGCCCTCTGCCTGGCTATATGCGCTGACCCGGGGCTGGCCTTCAGGGATTTCCAGATACTGGCATACCTGTCTGGTAGGAGTTCCAGCTGGATATTGAGGCTGCCAGGCTTCAAGGTGTGTGCTGCATGTCCGGCTTTCGGTTAATCGGGGAGCTGCCGGCGGGTGGGTGCGTCGCAATATAGCAAATTTTAAATCCCTATCATATAATTTACTACTTTGCACCCTGATAGAATCCATATCCCCTCAGATATTTTCAGGGTGCAAGATGTATCCGAGTTAAAAGACTTTTTTTAAGTTACTCTCGAGTACATCACCCTCTTTCATCTGATACTACTCTCCGGTTTTTATGCACTGATCCGGGAGGCTGGCTTTCAGGGGTAAGAAAATTGCTCAAAAGAGCGAGCTTCATGAGCAAAGAAGACCTTAAAACTCGTCTACTGGAGTTAATCTACTACTTTAGCTGCACGATGGCTAAACTCTTCAAATGGACTTACAAAGGCAAAGTAATGGCTGCTTGACGGTGATTAAACTTGCGCTGAGATGTACTAAAAACACAGGAAGAACCAAAATTAAAATAACAATCTTTAACAACCATTATGTTTATTAAAACATAACAATGACAATAAAAAATCATATCTTTCTAATCCTGACAATATCCTTACTGCTCACAGCCATCTTTTCAGTAACCGGATGCATTGACAACAAAACTACTCCAGACAGTGACGTGGATTCACACGACATTACCGCCAATCAAACCACAGAATCTGACGAAGAAGCAATACTCAAGATATTCCATGCAGGCAGCCTTAGCATACCCATGGCAGAACTGGAAGAAAAGTTCGAAACGCTTCATCCGAATGTGGATGTGCAGCGCGAACCAGCAGGCAGCAGGGCGTGTATTAAAAAGATAACAGAGCTCGACAAACAGACAGATATTCTGGCATCAGCCGATTATACCCTCATTCCGACAATGATGATGCCGGAATATACTAACTGGTACCTTGCGTTTGCGAAGAACCAGATAGTCATAGCCTATACCGATGACAGCAAATACAGTAGCGAGGTCAATTCGGACAACTGGTACGAGATACTCCGCAGACCTGATGTGACATTTGGTTTCTCAAATCCAAATGATGACCCCTGCGGCTACCGCTCAGTAATGGTAACGCAGCTATCTGAAGCCCACTATAATGATGATAACATCTTTGACGACCTCATGGGAGACAATACCGCAATAGAGATGACACTTGACAATGGAACCTTTACAGCAGTAATGCCGGCCTCTGAATATATTGAGCCTAACACAAAAAAGATAATGATGAGAAGTATGGAGGTTGAACTTTCATCTGCACTTGAGACGGGCGAGATCGATTATTTCTATATTTACAGGAGTGTTGCAGTACAGCATGGATTCAAGTTTGTGGAACTCCCACCGCAGATAGACCTGAGCTCAGTTGATTATGCTGATGAATATAATACAGTCAGGCTCAAGACCGCAAACGGTAATATAGTGGTCGGCACGCCGATCGTCTACGGGATTACCATTCCAGACAATGCAATGCAGCCAGAGCTTGGAGTCGAGTTCATAAAACTGCTGCTCAGCGTTGACGGACAGAATGTATTCATAGACAACGGACAGCCCCCTATCGTACCAGCAGTAACGAATGATCTGGAAAATGTACCTGCCGAACTAAGAGCATTACTATAAACAGGCGACTCTACCACGGGGAGTGGGGGTTAAATTTCATTGGTAGAGTTAAATTTAATATAATAAGAATTCGATAACAACATCTGTATGTTGAAGAAAAAGCAGACCAGACCCATGCTCACAAGCCGAAAAGCACCTGAGCCACTTATGCTTGTATTTCTTTTCCTGGCTCTGGTGCTGCTGTTATTTGTAGCTGTAACGCTTGCCAACATGGTGATAGAGCAAGTAGTCACTGACCTACCTGCACTTATAAATGCGGCTTGCGAAAAGTCTGTTATCAAGTCCATATCATTATCCATGTATGCCGGGCTCGTTGCAACTTTGATATCCCTGGTACTTGGGATACCTGCGGCATATATCCTTGCACGTAAGGACTTTTTTGCAAAAGGTTTTGTTGAAAGTGTGCTGGATATACCTGTTGTGGTCCCGCATACGGTAGCTGGCATAGCACTTCTCACGATCTTTGGTGCGAACGGCTTGCTTGGCGCTCCGCTTGAGTCATATATCCAGTTCAGAGACGCATTTGCCGGTATTGTCATTGCCATGCTCTTTGTATCTGCGCCCTTTTTAACCAACTCGGTGCGTGAGGGGTTCCAGAATATAGACCCCAGACTTGAGAACACAGCCCGTTCGCTTGGTGCTCCTATGTGGAAAGCGTTTTTATTTGTCACACTACCGCTTGCTGCACGCCACATAATGGCAGGTTCGATCATGTGCTGGGCCCGGGCGATAAGTGAGTTTGGTGCTGTCGTGATCATAGCATATTATCCGATGATCGGTCCGACACTTGTGTATGACAGGTATCTGTCTTACGGCCTGTCAGCGTCAAGACCTATTGCGGTTCTGCTGATACTGGTTACTCTTACAATATTCATAGCGGTAAGGCTTCTATCCGCGGGCTGGCGTATATATGATAAGGATTGAAGGTCTGCACCGGAACTGGAAAGAATTTGCGCTTAAGGGATTAGACCTTGAAGTGCAGGATGGTGAATATTTCGTAATACTTGGTCCTACAGGTGCCGGGAAGACGCTCCTGCTTGAACTTATTGCAGGATTTCATGCACCGGACAGCGGTGAGATATTTATTAATGAGAAAAACGTCACAGGACTGCCACCTGAAAAGCGCAATATTGGTTTTGTTTACCAGGACTATTCCCTTTTCCCGCACCTGGATGTCAGGAAGAATATCGAGTTCGGACTGCGCATGAGAGGTATCAGGGATCGCAGCAGGGTTGAAAGGATGGCTGAGAACCTGAACATCTCACACCTTCTGCATAGATATCCGCTGACACTTTCAGGTGGTGAGCAGCAGCGGGTTGCGCTTGCGCGCGTGCTTCTCATTGAACCGAATGTGCTGCTGCTGGATGAGCCGCTTAGCGCCCTTGACCCCGGGACCCAGGATACGACCAGGCGATTGCTGAAAAAAATACACAGCATGTCCGACCTGATGGTTATCCATGTTACTCACAACCAGACAGAAGCACAGATACTGGCTGATCGCATTGCAGTTATGATGGATGGCAGGATAGTGCAAGTTGCAGCAGCAAACGAGGTGTTTGACAGACCGCTTAATGACCGTATCGCTCATTTTATGGGGGTTGAAAATGTGCTGAAAGGAACAGTCACTTCTAACAGTGAAGGACTTACTAATATTGCCCTGGATAGCTGTGAGATCGAGGCGGTGTCAAGGTGTGCGGTTGGTGAAACAGTACATGCGTGCCTGCGACCTGAGAATGTGACAATTAGTGTAGTGCCTGTTAAAAGCAGTGCCAGGAATGCGTTTGAAGGAGTGGTGATCGAAATTGAACCGATGGGTGCGCTTTTGAGGGTAAAGGTGGATTGCGGCTTTGTGGTAAATTCGTTCATAACAAAACAGTCGGCACTGGAGTTGGGGCTTGGGCTGGGTAAGCGTGTGACCGTATCATTTAAAGCAACAGCCGTTCATGTAGTCTAAGCTGCGATAAATATAGTTATAAACCAAATAATATTTACTAATAAAATGCAAATTCCAACAAGTAAAAAGCAATAAACCACAGAGGGCACAGAGAGTGAAATCAGATACAAGCTCTGTGTTCTCTGTGGTTAAATTATAATTATCTGAAGATCAAAGTGTCAAGACATTAGTATCGATGATTTCTATTGAAGTCACTACCGATAACTTCTGTCCAAGTTATCTACCAAATATTAGGTTCTTGACTACAATTACCTTAAATAGAAACGGAGGATGCTCTGGTGCGCATAGGAGTCTATATTTGCCACTGCGGCAGCAATATCGCAGGAAACCTGGATGTTGAGTCAGTCCGCGAATTTGCCGGCAACCTGTCCGACGTTGTAGTTTCAAAGGATATCAACTATGCTTGCGGTGACCAGGGGCAGGATGAGATCAAGAAGGATATTCAAGAACTGGACCTTGACCGTATTGTAGTAGCTGCTTGTTCACCAAGGCTGCATGAAGTGACATTCAGGCGAATGGCACAGGCAGCCGGACTGAACCCATACCTGGTCGAGATGGTCAACATCAGGGAGCAGTGCTCATGGGTGCATAGGGATGCATATCATTATGCCACCCAAAAAGCCAAGGACCTGGTGGCCATGGGAGTTGCAAGGGCAAGGCTGCTTAATCCACTGAACGTTGAAAGCGTACCCGCCAACAGGGATGTGCTGGTGATAGGGGGTGGAGTGACAGGCATCCAGGCGGCCCTTAACCTGGCAGACAGCGGGATAAAGGTCCACCTTGTTGAGCAGGATTCCACCATTGGCGGCTGGATGGCACGTCTCAATGATGTTTTCCCCACAAATGACTGTTCCATGTGCGTGCTGGCGCCAAAGATGACAGAAGCAGCAGACCATCCGAACATTACCCTGCATACTTATTCTGAAATCCAGGATATCATCGGCCATATAGGGAATTTCCATGTATCGGTAGTGCATAAGCCAAGGTATGTGGATGTATCCAAATGCAAAGGCTGCATCGAACTGTGTGGATCCGTATGTCCTATAGAGGTACCAGTGGAAGTGGATGGGGGGCTCAGCCTGCGTAAGGCTATCTACCTGCCCATGTCCCAGGCAGTGCCATTTGTGGCAGTTGTGGACCCGAAACACTGTGTAGGCTGCGGGCTGTGCGTGAAGGCCTGTGAACCTGAAGCCATTGATATTGACCAGAAAGAAGAATTTGTGGTGTTTGATGTGGGTGCTATTATAGTTGCTACAGGCTACCATCTTTTTGATGCATCCAGGAAGCCCGAGTACGGATATGGCATTGTGAAAAACGTCATTACCAGCATGGAACTGGAACAGATGCTTAACGCATCGGGTCCGACACAGGGACGATTGGTCCGTCCTTCGGACGGACGCGAGGCAAAACGGGTGGCCTTCATCCAGTGTGTAGGTTCCAGGGATGAGACTGTGGGCAACCCGTACTGTTCAAGAGTGTGCTGTATGGCTGCTATAAAAAATGCCGGACTTATTATGAACAGGAACCCTGAAAATCATGTGACTGTTCATTATATAGATATCAGGGCGGGCGGAGAGAACTATGAGGAATATTATATCAAGCAGCAGGAGAAAGGTGTTGAGTTCATAAGGGGCAGAGTGGCATCGGTAAAGGAGGTGGACGGTGAGGCTGTGATCACCTACGAGGATACCATGACAGGTGAGATAGTGGACAGTACTGTTGACCTGGTCGTGCTCTCTGTGGGCCTGGAGCCAAATACTAATGCAGACAGCATTGTGGATTACCTGAACCTGAGCCGGCGGCCCGATAGGTTCATTCAGGTAGCCCATCCTAAAATGCGGCCCGTGGATACCCATACCAGGGGCGTGTTCGTGGCTGGCTGTGCTTCGGGACCAAAAGAGATACAGGTATCTATTGCACAGGGAATGGCGGCATCTGCCAGGGCACAGGGACTGCTTAGCAGCGGTAGTATCCAAAAAGATGTGATGGGTGTAAGGTTAGTAGACGAACTGTGCAATGGCTGCCGGTTGTGCGAGGAAGTATGTACTTACGGCAGGATCAAAGTTATTGACGGCAAGGCTGTTGTGGATGAGCTGACCTGCGGCGGGTGCGGTACCTGTGCAGCGGCATGTCCACGGGGAGCCCTGCAGACCAGGCATTCTACTGATGAGCAGATACTGGCCCAGGTTCGGGCTGCTACAGAGGATATCAGGGAGACTCCATTGATCATTGGGTTTTTGTGCAACTGGTGCAGTTATGCGGCGGCAGACCTGGCAGGGACGCAGGGTGTATCCTATCCGACAAATATCAGGAACATCCGTGTGATGTGTGCGGGAAGGGTGAACCCGTCTTTTGTGCTGGAGGCATTGAAGGGCGGTGCGGACGGCGTGCTGGTGGCAGGGTGCAGGTTGGATGAATGCCATTATATTTCAGGGAACGCCCGGGCCCAGCAGCGGATGGATGTACTCAGGGATGTGCTGGCTGAACTTGGGATCGACCAGGGGCGTGTGAGGACTGCATGGGTGGCGGCAAGTGAGGCTGGGAAGTTTGCAGGTGAGGTCAGCAGGTTTGTGGAGGATCTGGAAAAGATGGGGACTATCGGGAGCGAGCTGGATAAATAAATATGGAACCGGAGTATTTCATATTTGATGTAATGGAAATTATTGTAAACGGGAAATGAAGGTAAAGTCTGTGGAGAATATATATTTGGAAAGGCTCATAACATCGTGTACACAAAAAGGCTCAACACATCGAGTACACCTCAAGTGCATGTTAGGTCCATAACATCGTGTACACTTTTCACGTTCAGAACTTCTATTCAAATCTTTTTATATTTTCACCAATCTTGTACTCATAAATCTTGATAAGACTCGCCTCTTCTGCGTTCTTGTCCCGATAGTATACCTTTAATTGTTCCTGTTTTGTGTCGATAGTAGCCCAGACATATTCATAAGCCAACGATTCACCGACATCAAAGTCCTCATTCAGCACACTGATTGTTCCATCTCCCTTCACCTGTCGGATAAAGTGCACTTTTCCCTCTGTGATTGGCAGACTATCCACACCAATCTCGAAATCCTCTGGAAGTTTGCGGTGCGGTATAGCCTCCAAATCAGTCATCCGATACTTCCAGTCCTGGTGATTATTGTGCCGCATCAGGAAAGTTTTCGCCTCGCTCCGAATGTGTTCCAGATCTGTCCATTGTTCTCGTTCCCACAATTTCTCTCCAAAATCCCCATTTAAGTCTTCTATTGTACCGTTCATCCATGGCTTGCTTGGTGCGATAAACACGGGCTCGACACCGAGATGGAGGCACAACCTCACGACACGACTGAAATGCCTTGAATGTATTAAATCACAGATAAAAGAGGCGCCATTATCCATTTGAAGATAATTAGGACTCGCATTTTTAGTCCAGCAATCGAACAAGAACTCGATTACGTCATCCATAGTCTGCCCTGCGTACTGCTGGATGTGTGCCTTGCTGCTAACAACATCAATCAAATTCAGGGACGAGATCCTCCCATAGCCCTTGATGTGTCGCGGTCCCACAAAGTCCATCTGATGGACATCGTTAGCTTTAGTAGGATTTAACAGAGTGTACCGTTTCTTGGACTTGCATCTGATGTATCGCTTCCTCTTTTGGACTATCAGGCCGTTCCTTTTGATGATGCGTTTGATTGTTGACAGGCTTGGGGTCACATCTTCTGAGTAACCAAGCTCGTGCATACGAAATTGTATCTCAACGGCTCCGATACAGCGATACTTTGTGTCTTCGGTTGCCCCTTCCAAGAGTGACTTTCGCACGTTCACCACAAGCTGTTCTATCTCCGAGTCCGTTTTCCGGTGAACATTCTTCGGTGCTCTGGATTCTTCTTTGAACCACTCCTTCTCATGGCTTTTATTGAGGCTGTTGTATCTCCCAACCCATTTTTGCAACCATGATCTTGACCTGCCAAGACTTTTGCAGATTTTGGAGGGGCGTTCGCCCCTTTGATATCGATTGACCGCATCAATACGCTCCTGTTCCTTTTCTGTATATGTTTCAGTTGGTTTTACCATAACACATCATCAGATGCACTATGTTTTTTTACTCTGAAATTTCACAACTGTACTCGATGTGTTGAACCTAGTGAGCACTTGAAAAAGTGTAGCCGATGTGTTGAGCCATTCCACTTATGCACTTGAAGTGGTGTTGAATCCAATACTTGTCCTGTCACAACGAATAGGTAATAAATTACGCATCTGGCTTCCGAAACCACTCTCACGAAATAGACAACGGGTCATAGAACTATCCGGCTTTGATGTTGATATATATCAAGGAGAATGGGCTGTTGGTGGAAAAAAGGTAAATATTACAAAAGAGGGGTGCGAAATATGAGTCAGAAGTGGAATACGTATAATTTTTGCAGATAATGGTGCTAAAATAACGTTTTTAGAAATTTATCATAAAAAAAAAAAGAAAATCATGACATTAATCGAATAAAGAAATATTTTCTAATTAAGACTTGAATAAGCTATTTTTTAAGTATGCGCATTAACAGGATACTTCAGCCACCAGACCCCGGACTTTAATTGCCGAGACCTGTAAATAATACTCGACATCAAGATTTTCTCTCTTAACCACCAATATTTTACACTGCCCGTCAATCCTGAAGCTCTTCAGAAAACGGATATTCCAGTTTCAATTCCTTATAGGCCCATTTGAATTTTTCCTCGATAACTTCCGGGGTATAATCATCCGATGGGCACTTTTCCAGCAGTTCGTATGCCCGCCTGCGCCTGTTGCCAAAGTTTTTATTGATCTCATCCTTATCCATCTTAATCTCTTTCCACCTCAGCACAATATCAGGCACGAGCTGGTCCAAGATCACTCTCAGACGTTTACAGGGGTAATCAATATCGTATATATCATCCTTCATAATTTCACCAATTAATAAGAGTAACCGGATTTATTTAATATTTTCTGGTAATATATAAAGTATTGGATTATATACTCAAGTTGATCTGCCGAAAGGAGGATTTTGTTCATGTAAATTATAAGCCATTAGTCATCGGTTAAGGAGTTTGACTGGCTCGATTTGTATTATTTTTCAAATAACCAATGATTTTTTATGATTAACCAATTTAGTTTGAATGGAACACAGATGACACGGATTAGACGGATTTATTTTCGTATCCGCGCGCATCCGTGTCATCCGTGTTCTATCACAATATTACTCTTAACCGATGACACATGAATTATAAGCAATATTAATTACAAATAAGATTATATTAGGTTTAGACAACAATCATTAATTAGAATATACACGGGAGGTATGAATTATTACAAGCGTAAAAACAACGCAGACGGAAAAGAACCTATTGACCGCTTTTGCGGGAGAATCGCAGGCAAGAAACCGCTATACATTTTTCGCATCAGCAGCGAAAAAAGCCGGGTATGAACAGATATCAGCCATCTTCATAGAGACTGCTGATAATGAAAAAGAACATGCTGAAAGATTATTCAAATTCCTCGAAGGCGGCGAAGTAGAAATTACCGGTTCATTTCCAGCAGGTATAATAGGTGATACAGCATCAAATCTTGAAGCCGCAGCCGATGGCGAGAATCATGAACATACAACGATGTATCCACAATTTGCTGAAGTGGCCCAAAAAGAAGGTTTTTCTGAAATTGCAGAAGTGTTTAGAAATATCGCAGTGGCTGAAAAGGCACACGAAGAACGCTACCGTGCACTGATCGAGAATATTAAAAATAACATGGTATTCAAGCGGGACACTGTCGTAAAATGGAAATGCCGTAACTGCGGATACATCCATGAAGGTACAGAAGCACCTGGAGAGTGTCCGGCATGTGCTCATGCAAGGGCATATTTCGAGTTGTGGGCGAAGAATTATTAATTGACAGGTGGGGACATGAAAAGGATAGCATGGGGAATTACCGGTTCAGGTGACATGATACAGGAAACATATGATGTCATGGTCAATATAAAGAAAAAGACAGACCTTGAATTCATGGTATTCCTGTCAAAAGAAGGTGAAACTGTATTGAAATGGTACCGCATGTGGAATGATATCCAGCGTGATTTTAACAACTTCAAGACAGATGCCGGGCCCAATTCGCCTTTCATTGCAGGTCCGCTTCAGGTAGGGTTCTACGACCTGCTGCTTATCGCACCTGCAACAGCAAATACTGTGGCAAAGATCGTCAATGGAATTGCGGACAGCCTGGTCACAAATGTTGTGTCCCAGACCGCAAAAGGAGATACTCCTATCTATATACTGCCGGTCGACCAGGTCAGGGGTACTGTCAAAACAATAACTCCTACCGGAAAGACGCTTGAGCTCAAGATGCGCAATGTAGATGTATCAAATTCCGAAAAACTTGCGCAGATGGAGAATATCACAGTATTGAAAAGTCCTGAGGAAATCTATGAGGTAATAGGAATATAGAGTGAGTAGTTAAACTATAGAGGTGATATGAAATGGCAATAGATCCCATATGTAAAATGGAAGTGGATGAATCAACAGCACAGCACACTTCAGAATACAAGGGAAAGAAATATTATTTCTGTGCCCCTGGCTGCAAAAAGGAATTCGATAACAATCCGGAAAAGTATTGTTGATAATTAAGTGATAATCAGGTAATAATCGGGTGATAAACATGTCGAAAGATATAATGATAGAGTTTGAAGGATCAATTGATAATATTGCATCCCTTGAAGATGCAGTGAATACCGCACTTACGATTGAACAGCAGGGACATAAGTTTTATCTTGATAAAGCAGGGACTTCAACTGGTATAGCTGCAAAAGGTCTATTCGAATACCTGGCAGCAGAAGAGGGCAGGCATATAGAATATCTCAATGATTTTCTGAAAACAGGGCATTTATCTGTTTTAAATGAGGCTGCTCCACCGGATTTTACTCGGTCTTTTGCCAGTGAGTTTACAGAAGAAAAACCGGGTGAGCTGGATGTATTGATGAGTGCTCTACGGTTTGAGCAAAAGAACGAGAATTTTTACAAAGAACTTGCAGTATGGACACACAATTTTGAACAGAAGGAGTTCTTTGATATGATGGCATCTTTTGAACACGGACATGTGGAACTCATTGACGGCTTTATCGATGCTGCAACACAGTTTCGAATGGAAACGTAGAATACGGGGCGTTATAATTGACAGATGAAGTAGAACCGCTGGCATTGGCCCGGGGTGTATACTGGGTGGGCGTAATAGACTGGAACTTAAGGGATTTTCATGGCTATGTAACCCCAAAAGGGACCACGTATAATGCATATCTGGTAGTGGATGATAAAATTACGCTTGTGGATACGGTAAAAGCTGAGTTCTCAGCCGAGATGCTCAAACGAATAAGCCAGATAGTAGATCCCGCAAAGATCGACTATGTAATTGTAAACCATGTTGAAATGGACCATTCAGGATCACTTCCGACAATTATGAAAGCAGCGCCAGACGCAACGATATACTGCTCAAAGAATGGTAAGGATGGTCTGCATCTGCACTATAAGGCAGACGGCTGCGAGGACTGGGCCATCGAGGTCGTTAAAACAGGCTCTGAATTAAGCCTGGGCAGCAAGACCCTGATGTTTATCGAAGCAACCATGCTGCACTGGCCCGATAGTATGCACACCTATATTAAAGAAGATAAGATACTGCTGTCAAATGATGCTTTCGGTCAGCATATTGCAACTTCAAAGCCTTTTGATGATGAAGTTGGAGACGTAATGGCAGAAGCTGCTGAATATTATGCAAATATCCTGATGCCATTTGGCCGGATCATCCTAAAATACATTGACACTGTGAAAGAACTGGGCATTGACATCAACATGATCGCACCTGGTCACGGCATTATCTGGAGGCAGGATCCGGCAAAGATAATAGCAGCCTACGGGCGCTGGGCCAGAAGTGAGACTACTAAAAAAGTGCTGATCATCTATGATACCATGTGGGGCAGTACCCATACCATGGCAAAATCAATACTGGATGGTATAAAAGCGGCCGGAGTAGAAGTAAAACTTATAAACATTAGAAAGATCGATCTGAGCGGTATAATAACAGAGGTACTGGAAGCACCTGTGATCATTGTGGGTTCTCCTACCCTGAACAATGGGATATTTCCGTCTGTTAGCGGATTCTTGACCTACCTTAAAGGATTGCACCCCAAGGGCAGGCAAGCTGTGGCCTTCGGATCATATGGCTGGGGCGGCGGTGCTGTAAAAGCAATGGAAAAGGAACTGGAAATGGCTGGATTTAAGTTGATCGAGCCAGGGATGCAGATACGATATCGGCCCGATGAGGAGGGAATAGCAGCCTGCCGGCAACTGGGTGAACGGATAGCCGGGTTTGTATAATGACATTAACTGTTATAGAAATTGAGCAAGAAAATCCTCCCTTCGGTTGGATTTACTTGAGTGTACATAGTCATACTTTATATACAGAAAAGATAAGAATATATAATGAAGGAGTGATATATAATGGCACAATCCAAAGATTTAGAAACTGAAATGTATGAGTGGGCTAAAGCGAATGCGTCAGAATCAGGGTACAAATTGAATCCTGATTATGACATTGTAATGACAGCCATAAAAGGTCTTGCCAACAATAAGAAAAAATATGGAGAAGTGTACTGTAGCTGCAGGGTAATTACAGGTGATAAAGAAAAAGATAGGAAGATCATCTGTCCGTGTGCATATCGCAGCAGGGATATGGATCGAAAAGGAGCATGTAAATGTGCACTGTATGTGAAATGATCTTCTTTTAATGGAATCGTATCTGGAAAGAAAAAGGAGGTATAATATGGTCAATTGGAAATGTTCGAACTGTGGATATACATTGGAAGCTGATGTACCGCCGGATCAATGTCCTTCATGTCACGAGAAATGCGAATTTATTGATGTCAGCTGCTACATTCCAGAGTGTGACACCGGTACTGGAGTTGATGATAGGCTATAATAAAGAGGTGAAAATACTATGAAATGTTATATCTGTGCAGAACAAGGAAAACATACCGATGCAGTGGGAGTATGTATTGTCTGTGGAATGGCAGTATGCCGTGAACACATGATCAGGGAGGAAACACCTGTATGGGATGGAACATATCCTGTAAGATTAAAAACGGATCTGGAACATGTTAAACGAATAATCTGCCCGCCATGCCATGCGGCATTAAAGGAAAATATTTAAGGTGGTGAAAGATATGCTAAAATGTTTTATGTGTGATGAAAAAAATAAGACAGAAGAAGCTGTTAGTATCTGCATAGTCTGCGGCATGGGATTATGCATGGAACATGCTCGAAGGGCAGACCTGGAGATATGGGAAGGTCACTACCCTATGCCTGTGAAAACAATGGAAAAAGACCTGCCCAGGTTCTTATGTGAGTATTGCATAGAAGCAACATATATTGCAACAGATTAAGAATGAGTGTGGTCGTATCCATTTCAAATCTAATGATAAATTGGAAAAATACAATCATACCAAATTGTAGATTACAACATCAGTAGCTATCATTGACTGATGATGTGTGTCGTTACTATGTGGTATTCCCAACAAATTTGAAGTGGATACGTGTGATCTGAAAGGCTGTCAATAAAACGGAAGAAAAATACACATGCACCATCTGTGGAAATGAGGTGAAGTTAACACAGGTTGGGGGAGGTACCCTGGTCTGCTGCGGAGAAGATATGAAATTGATGGGATTGTTTTGTTATGTTGAGGCTAAAAACTTTTATCTTGGGTGAATATTATGACGCAGGGTAATAATTCAGAAATACATGTTGATGAGACACTGGATTGTATCGGGTTATTCTGTCCCATGCCCATCTTCAATGCCACAGGGTGCAATTGTGGCATACGACGCATATAAAAAATTGAGGTTATCATACTTACACGAATATGAGGTAAATAAATGGAGACAAATGAAGGTACGGTTGACCGGATTATTTGAGTAATTCTCGGATCCATACTGATATATACAGGAGCTATACAAATGGATTTGTCTGGTGCACTTGCCTATATTGTGGTGCTGATAGGACTTATCATGTTGATAACTGGAATAATTGGACACTGTGGATTATACACTGTTATTGGAATCAATACTTTTAAGAAAAAAACCGATTAGATGGTATATTAGATGGTATAATACAGAATGGATCATTCTGGATATCTTCCGGTAATAAAGAATGCAGTGCCAGAGGTTTAACTATTAAGAAAGTGCTAAATAGGCTAAAATTGCATAACCTCTCCCCAAAACAATGTTATTATCATGCCAGGTGGCAATAAAGTAAGTAAATGGACTCCAAATGCTCTAATAAATGAAAAAAGTCCATATTTATTACAGCATGCCTATAATCCGGTCGATTGGTTTCCATGGGGGAAAGAAGCACTATCACGTGCCAGAAATGAAGATAAACCCATCTTTATAAGTATTGGATATTCCACCTGCCACTGGTGTCATGTGATGGCACGAGAATCATTTGAAAACACACAAACAGCTGATATCCTAAATGCAAATTTCATATGTATAAAAGTTGATCGTGAAGAGCGCCCGGACCTGGATGAAATTTATATGAGGTCCGTACAGATGCTTGCAGGTACTGGCGGCTGGCCTCTATCTGTTTTTCTCACACCTGATAAAACCCCATTCTATGGCGGAACATATTTTCCACCTGAACCACGACATGGTTTACCTGCCTTTAACGATCTTTTACAGACAATTATGCAAATCTGGCGAGATGATCGAGAACAGATCAAGCAGAATTCCAAACATATCTTACAGCTTTTAAACAATTCCTATCTCCATAAACCTGAGATAAGGACTGAAACAATCTCAAGCGATCTGCTTGATAATGCTTATGAACAACTCATACTTCAGTTCGATTCTGACTATGGAGGATTTGGTACGGATATAAGGTATGGTCTTGTGAAAATACCAAAGTTCCCACAGCCTGGTTTTCTTTCTTTTTTGCTTCGGTATTACCATCGTACCAAAGAGAAATCAGCATTAACAATGGTGGAGAAAACACTGTATGCAATGGCAGAAGGTGGAATTTTTGATTATTTAGGTGGAGGTTTTCATCGATATTCTACTGATAACCAATGGCTTATACCGCATTTTGAAAAAATGCTCTATGACAATGCACTGTTATCGAGAGTATATTTTGAGGCATACCAGATTACAGGTGACTCATTTTTTTCGCAGATAGGTAAACGGACACTGGATTGGGTAATACAAGAGATGACCAGCCCAGACGGAGGTTTTTACTCAGCATTGGATGCTGATAGCGAAGGTAGTGAAGGTGCATTCTATGTATGGTCACATACTGAAATAAATTCAGTTCTTGATAAAGAGCTAAGCGAAACCATCTGCCAATACTTCGGAATAACTCAACAAGGGAACTTTGAAGGAGGCAGCAGCGTATTTCATATAACCAAAACAGTTAGTGATGTGAACTATCCGGATGCTACAATTAAGGCCATGCAGCAGCTTCTCAATGCACGTAATCAAAGGGTACGACCGGCAACCGATGATAAGATCATTACCGGATTGAACGGTCTGATGATCAGTGCTTTTTCAGCAGGATATCAGGTATTGCATGATAAACGCTTTTTAGAAATGGCAACTTCAGCAGCTCGGTTCATCCTTGACAATCTCTTAAATGAAGGACAATTATATAGACGCTATAGGGATCACGAAGTTGCGATTCCTGCAAATCTGGAAGATTACACTTTTTTTATTGCAGCACTGCTTGATCTGTATGAGGCCAGTTTCGATTCGCAATGGCTGAAAAAAGCAATCCAATTAAATGAAAGTATGATTGAGATGTTCTGGGATAAAGCTGATGGAGGATTCTATTTCAATGCCTATGGTGAAACTGAACTTATTGTATCTATAAAGGAAGCTTATGATGGACCAACTCCTTCCGGTAATTCAATTGCCGCACACAACCTGCTTAGACTTGCAGCAATAACTGTCAATGAGGAGCTGACAACATATGCTGAAAAAATTTTTCGGGCCTTTGGTATGGAACTTGAGCAAAATCCACTGGCACACACACAAATGCTTTGTGGGGTTGATTTTTATCTAAGCAGCCCTTTGCAAATTGTGGTAGTAAGTCAAACCACTAAAGAGGCCGATGCATTTGTGGCTGAGATCAACCGTCATTTTATGCCAAATAGAATCCTCATCTTAATAGATTCTGATGTTACTTTGGATGAACTTTTGGATATGATACCATTAATTAGAAACAGGGTAGCCATCCAGGGTAATCCAACTGTGTATATTTGTGAAAACTTCACATGCAAGACTCCAATCACAAATTTAGATGATTTGAGACAAGCGCTTATCTAAACCTCTCCTAAGTACAATCATACCTCAAATCTCTCAAGTCCCCTTGGGGGGTATCTCATCATGACAAGATTAAATAATAGTATCTGTGCGGAATTGCCCCTCTCATCAACCATTCTTCCCCATCAGTATCAGGGATGAAAATTCCCACCTAAAATTGCCCCACTTTTCCCATTGAAAATTGACCCACCCTATATACTAAAATCCTCATGTTTTATTGCAGGAGGTTTTGGGTGATCTCAATGGAAGATTGGATAACAATAAAGAACCTAAAGAAGCGAAATCCCAAAATGGGAACAAGGTCAATTGCAAAGCAACTCGATTTATCGAGAAACACTGTGAAAAATGCGCTACGATCAGAAGATCCACCAGCGTATAAAAGAAAGCCGTATACAAATCCGGAACTACAACCATTTCAG
>JAAXOC010000002.1 GCA_014237145.1 ANME-2 cluster archaeon | reverse complement strand
CTCAAGTCCACGTATGGAGCCCGCAGAGCTGCATACATGTCCAGCCACCTATTGCTATAATATCACTAACAACCTCAAGTCCACGTATGGAGCCCGCAGGGCTGCATACGTGTGCAGCCTGCTACTGGCTAGAGTAGGGGTGAGTACATGTGCAGCTCGCTACTTGTTATAGTAAAATGGGGCCGCGGAGATTCGAACTCCGGTCGCAAGACCCCCAGCCTTGCAGGATGGTCCAGGCTACCCTACGGCCCCTTTAAGGTGGGATGTTGGGGGTGTTCTTAGTAGTCTCTTTTTAGTATTTTACCTTTTCTAATGAACCGCAGTATTAATAGAAGTACAAAGGTCTAAACTTGAAGGTGAGAACTCTGAAAAACTCGCTGAACTTAAGGCGGCAGGAGATCATCAAAAGAAATTTAGGATATCTGCTGGATAGAAGTGAAGATCTTGGTGAGTAAAGTACTTGCCCATCCGCCCTGCTTAGATTATGATGGTAATGTTCAGGAAACGATTTTACGATCGATTATGCACAATCATTTTAGAAAAAACAACTTATTTAATATTCCATAAAGATTATTTATAGTCCTATAAAAAAAACACAAAATACCTCCATATCTCTAAACCATGACCACACCACAACAACACCCACCCCCAAATAACACCAACCACACCCCCCACACAATACTTGGTTTCGGAGCACTGAACCTTGACAGGATATACTACGTAGACAGGATTGTCAGGCCCGATGAAGAAGGTTTTATAAGTTCCACAGAAAACCACCCCGGCGGGTCAGCAGCCAACACCATTGTAGGTCTGTCCAGACTGGGCACCGAAACCGGCTACATAGGAAAAGTAGCTGGAGATGAAAGCGGCAGGATATTACTTGATGACCTGTCGTTCGAAGGTGTGGATACAACAGGTGTAAGTATTACCAATAACCAGAATGACAGGAGCGGTGAATGCCTGATCATGGTGGACGGCAGGGGAGATAGGGGTATACTTGTAGACCCTGGTGTTAATGATACCATTTCCATAGCAGATGTGGATATGGACCAGCTCAACAGTGCCGCCCTCATCCACATGACCTCTTTTGTATGCAGGAATTCTGACACATCCTTTAATACCCAAAAGCATGTTGCGGCCAGTACTACCGCAGACATAAGCCTGGACCCTGGCACACTATATGCCGAGCTGGGCATGGAAGCATTAATGGAATTCATAAGCCAGGCCAGGGTGGTGTTGCCAAGCGAACATGAACTAAAACTCATGACCGGATGTGAGGATATTCAGGAAGGTGCCAGTATGCTTATCGATGCCGGGGCACAATGGGTCGCTGTCAAGATGGGGGCAAATGGATGCTATGTTGCAGACGGAACCATACAAAAACAGATCCCTGCGCAAAAAGTGAATGTGGTAGACACTACAGGTGCCGGTGATGCATTCAATGCCGGTTTTATCTATGGTATGCTGCAGGGTAAGGACATAGCGACCAGCGCTCTGATGGGGAACATCACTGCATCAATTAAAATAACAAAACGCGGTGCACGCAGCGGATTACCCCACAAGGACCAGCTGGATGCGGCTATAACAGGTCTTTAAGGTATATCCGGAATTTCCCCAGTTTCCTATCATAATTGCCAGCAGAGATACGTTTTAGACCTTGCACCCCGGATGCTGCATACATAGCTGCTTTCATGGCATTTCCCACAGCCTTTTCATCAACACCGTTTATCACGATCTCGGGTATGGACTCTATGCCATCCGGTACTGCAAAATCCGGGATTTTTCCTTTCAACGTGGGGCAGTAAGGATGGTTGGTACTTGGTCCTACCTCAGGATGTGCTTGCCCGGGATAAACTGGCTTGGAACCGGCAGAGCAGATATCAAAGGTCGATACCGCACCTTTTACGCCATCTACAGCCACTACTGCCTTGTCCCCTGCTTCCAGGGCTGAATCAATTGAATCGCAGAAGAACCATACATTTCCACCCATAACACCCCTTGCCGTGCAGAGGTACCGCTCGATGATGAACTCCCCCATCATAAGCGGAAGCACAATGGTCTGCCTGCCGTAGCGCTTTTCTTCTACCTGATAGCCGTCAGCACAGTATCCTACAGGTGCCATCAGATCAATGGAAGTCCCGGATTCCAGGGCATTGAACACTGATGTGGTGGGCACAACAAGGATGCCTTGTCTGATCCGCCAGCCCAGTTCAAAGGCCAGTATCCGGTCAGAGTCCTTGATATCGTTCACCCATATCTGGACAACAGCCCCTATCCTGCCATCGGGAGTGTCGGCAGGGTCAAGCCAGGCTTCTATACCGCCCTCGGATTTCCCGAATACGGTGGACGGCAGGGCAGTGGAAAGGTAAGCAGCACGTTTGAGCCGCTTCTTGTCGCCGGCAGTGATGATAAATCTGGTAAATACGCCGCTGAAGGCTTCGCAGTAGGTATCATCCACAGTGATGTTATTTATATTCAATTTCATACCTATCTCTTAAAGATTACTGCATTTCTTAGTAATTATATTTTCTCATTCTTTTTGCTGCCACTGTTTTTGTTGAATTTGAGCGATAGCGAAATTGGAATCGGTATCGGTATCGTTGATGCATGGCACATGTTCATACTTGTGGTCCGTAAGAGGATAACCGGGACATAGTTCATTGAAGGTCTTATTGTGCAGTCCCAAAAGTTTTATATGTTTCATAAAATACTATTCTACAATGAAAAATGTTGGATTACTGTTAGAAAGACAACATATACATCTGGTCATATTAGCGGTTCTCCTGGCAGGAATATCTATTCTTGTTAAGACTGGCAAATTCATGGAGGGGCAAATTCTTGGTATCGATACTGTAGCATGGTTCGTGCTTGCCATCGCTATTGCCGTATTGCACCAGGTCTATGTATTGTTCTGCTGGCGGGTACAATTGCATTATTCATTGATCACCAGGTTATTTGGCTGGAACGGATTTGCCTATTATTCAACTGGTTTTTTCATACTTGCAATATTAAGGATAATTTTCGTAATACTACTGGCAGTTTCCAGCAGGAACACCCTGCCTGTAGACCAGTTCATATTGAATATCATGGCACTGGCAGTCACATTGCCGGCCGTGTATCTATTTTATTCTATTGGCAGGTTTTTTCCCTACAATCGTGCTGTGGGGATCGACCACTTTGATATGTCCTATAGAAATAAACCATTGGTAAACGAGGGGATCTTCAAGTATTTCAAGAATCCAATGTATATTTTCGGAATTGCAATACTATTGATACCCGGACTGTTATATTCATCAGGGGCAGCGCTGCTGGTAGCTTTATTTAGCCAGATCTACATCTGGGTTCATTATTATACGACTGAGAGACCGGACATGAAACGAATTTACGGCACCGGTTAAGACATATTTCTATTACCTGAAACCTCATGTCCAGTAGGGACAAGCTGGATTCACAGGGTTTTGATTATACACATGGCGAATGTAATTTCGTGGCATACGGATATGGATAATATCGCTTGTTACCAATTTCTCAGACCAACAGCGCCAGAGTATTATTTTTCCACAAGCACACATTCATCACATCTGTTCTTCCCGCAATACTGTTTACCATATTCCACTATCAGGGCATGGTATTCTTTGAACATCTCAGTATCGTGTTTAAGTTCCGACTCAAACATCTCCTGGAGCGAACGGTAGCTGCCACTTAAACCCAGGCATCCCAGTATCCTGCGGGTATAGGCATCGATCACGAACTTGGGCTTGTTAATAGCATAAAGTATAATGCTGTCAGCGGTCTCCTCCCCCACACCATCAAGTTCAAGCAGGTCCTTTCGCAGGTCTTGCACAGGCCTGTCGTACATGGCATCACCATGCAAGGAAAAATATCGGGCCAGGTTCTTGAGCCGCCTGGCCTTCTGGCGGTAGAAGCCTGTACACCTGACCAGTTCTTCGAGTTTTAGGGTATCTGCACAGGCAAGCCTGTCTGAATCCAACAGGGAATGTGATTTCAGGTTTGAGATAGCTTGTTCTACATTACTCCACCGGGTCTGCTGGGTCAGTAGTGCTCCAACTACCACTTCAAAGGGTGTATCGGCCGGCCACCAGTGCTGGTGTCCAAGTACAGATAGCAGTTTTTCATATATCAGACGCATTTTATTTCCTATTATTCTTTTTTTAGGTTAATGTAAAGGTGATTCACCGGTAAATAAATCTATATGTCCTAATCAAGGATAAGAACGTAATTGACTCCGGACTTCGCTTCGTAGTTGATTTGCAATTTTTTACCGTAATTGACACCAACACCTATGCCAGGGATGCGGACCTCTGTCCACCTAGAAACCCCTGGCAGACTTACACCAACATTAAATTATATTCCGGCATATATCTACTAATATGGAGTACGCCCCCTACCTTTTCCCTATCATCGGGTGCCTGATAGGATACTCAACCAATTATATCGCAGTAAAGATGCTCTTTCGGCCCCACAAGCCCATAGGCATCGGACCCTTCAAGATACAGGGTCTGCTCCCAAAGCGCAGGAACGATATTTCAGAAAGCATTGCTGCCACGGTAGAGGATGAACTGATCTCAATGAAAGACCTTACCAAGGTGCTAAAAGCACTTGACCTGGGGCCAGAGATAGATAAGATGGTGGACGGTTTTTTTGAATCATCCGAGTACAATGGAAAAAGCGAGATACTTGGCAGGATCAATACTACGATCAATGCTTACCTGCACTCCAGGGTCAAGAAGTCAATCAATGCCAATAAGGACGAACTGATAAGTGAGTTCATTTGTGAGATCGAAAGGAACGTGGACTTCAAGGACATCATAGTGAAGAACATAGAATCCTATGACCTTGACCAACTGGAGGACATAGTACTCAGGGTATCCTCAAAAGAACTGGGATACATCACCATTATTGGCGGTGTCCTGGGATTTCTGGTGGGCCTTATCCAGATGGTCTTTTACCTTGGAAAATAAGGCAGGGAATAATTAATCTGCCGAATCCTGGCCTCGTTCATCTGATAATTCTATAGCTATTTTCTTTAAGGTCATGTACTCTTCAAAAGTAGGGTCTTCCTTTTTATTGATGGCCTTTAATCTGTTAATTTCGATGCCACTACTCTTGCTTATGTCCTCGTATGTAAACCGGAAATTATGAATCAACTGCTTGATATAACGTTTGGTCCTTGTCCTGATCCTTGATTTATCCTTATTATCCATAGTATTACACCTATATTATTAATGATAATTAAGAGGTCTGTATTGTTAGTGGGATTATTTAATTTATCGCTTGTCAAGGGGTTATCTAAACTCTGTATACTGTTTAAAGATTATGTGCACCCGTGGTTCCTATCCTGCTGCTACCGACCTGCCCGAATTCCATTAGAGCACTACCGTCCCCCAGCGCAAATACGGTGTCCCCCAGCATAGCCATACTGGCTAGTCCGCCAGCGGCTTCCACTGCTTCAATGGCATCTGCAGCTCTTGAACTGACAAGTCCTGTATCAAATGCAAAATCTCTTGAAAGGGATATAAAATATTCAAGCCCTGGCCGTTTGAGCAGTGCCTTCAATGCCCGTTGGCCCAGTATATTGATACTCTCCATGGTTTTCTCATCATCCAGCACCGATGAGGTCGATATCTCACCCAGGCAGACCCATGACACTTCCATGGCATCTACTGGCACTTTTTTGACCGCACCAACCCCGGGTGCCCCTGCTGCTGTCCTGATAACCAGGCCACCTGTATACTGTCCTGCCACATCCCCCATCCCTGTCCTGTTCACCACTTCCGCAGAATGGGCCACAGCAGCCGCCTGTTCCATAGTAAGGCCCTGCCCCTGGTCGGCATTTATTGCCAGGGCAGTTGCCAGCGCAGCCGCACCGCTCACCCCGAAACCATAACCCAGAGGAACATCTGCTGTCAGGTCAACGATCAGCCTGGAATGCCCGGCACGAAGCAGCGATTCGACCACATACTCAACGGTGGGCAGGTCTATCTGCTCACCATTTAATCTTATAAGCGCCCCTGAACCTGTTATATCGGCTGTATCTAGTGTACCTGTTATATCGGTTGTATCGGTTGTATCGGTCGTACCTGTTGTACCGATTGTTACTCTTGCGGTCACTCCTGTTTCAAGACACAGCCCACAGCCAACCGATCCGGCCTTAACAGGGTCAGGATCGGGCCTTACTGCAAAAAAACCAGTGATATGAGCCGGCGCAAATGCCGTTAAAGTCATCCATTTACCTCTATGAACCTGTCAAGAACAGCCCCTGCAATGACCTGTTTATCCCCTGTAACCGGACCGGTCTCACCACCAGGGCTATCCAGGATATAGACAGTATTATCCCGGGTTCCCATTCCGCCCTTTCCCACATCATTGGCCACTACTATTGAAAGACCATACTTTGCCATCAATTCTTTTGCGCTTGCAATAAGCCCGTCCTTGTCCACATTGGCTTCGGCCTTGAAACCGATAATATCCAGTTCAGGATAATTTTCCCTGACCTTTTGCGTCAGCTTTTGGGCAGGTCGAAGAGTTAGGATGAGTGCTTCCTGGCCCGACTTGATCTTATGGTCCACAGGTTCAACAGTATAATCTGAAATTGCTGCAGAACTAATGAAAAGGTCGCAGCCTTTTTTGATCTCATCCAGCACACTGCGGGTCATGTCCTTTGCTGACACCGCTTCTACCTCAGTTATGCCGTACAGCCCCTGCAGCCCGGGATGCACCAGTGTCACATCCGCACCCTTGCGGTATGCCTCCCTGGCCAGTTCCACACCAGTTCGGCCGGATGAGCGGTTGGTAAGCACCCTGATGGCATCGATACGTTCTATTGTCCCGCCGCCTGTGATCAACACCTTCCTGCCATCTAGGCTGCCGTCTCCCAGTATTCGCTGCACCTCCAGTACTATATCCTCATTAGCTGCTATTTTGGCGGTCTTTTCATCGATGAGCGGATCCTGGAGCAGTACTCCCATGCTTTTTAGTCTCTCGATGTTTTCCCGTATTGCCAGGTGGTTATACATTGAACCGTGCATTGCAGGTACAACAAGCAAAGGTATGCCGCTGCCCATGGCTGTGGTGGCGAAGGTAGTAGGCGGGGTATCGTCGATACCAAGTGCCATTTTGCTGATAGTATTGGCAGTACACGGCGCTACCAGCAGCAGGTCGGCAGTACCTTCCTCCCCGCAGTACTCCACATGTTCCACTGC
The DNA here is from genome assembly GCA_014237145.1 of ANME-2 cluster archaeon. Taxonomy (NCBI): domain Archaea; kingdom Methanobacteriati; phylum Methanobacteriota; class Methanomicrobia; order Methanosarcinales; species ANME-2 cluster archaeon. The sequence continues at coordinate 50,521 of JAAXOC010000002.1, read as the reverse complement.
ACCCGTAATCCTTGTCATGACCGGGTGCCCGGTTGCGTAATGCAGTGCATCCGGATGGATTATTCCCTGGGCGGCCTGGCTCATCACCACCCTGACAGTGGCACCGTGGCGCACAAGTTCCCTTGCCAGTTCGATGGTGCGTACCGCAGCAATGCTGCCCGTGACTGCCAGTACTATAGTCCTGTTCTTCAGGGTGGCGGATAAAGTGCCGGTCAGTAGAAGGGTTGGGTGTTCGTTCATAGTCATCACCTGATCTGGGTGTTTGTTCATAGATATCACCTGATTTGTCTGGTTGACTATTCAATGTTTTGATGACAAACCATCAAAGATGGTCAGCCTCACTTATCAGACCCGTTGTTATCTTCCATACCCCGGCAGATCAGAAAACCCCTGGCACGTTCTGCATACCTGTATTCATTTACCTTGTTCCAGAACCGTTTTGAATGGTCAGGATATACCAGGTGTGTTATCTCGTGCATGATCACATAATCCAGTACCCAGATCGGCATATCTGCCAGCTTATGAGAGATACGGATGGTGCCACTTGCAGGTGTACAGCTTCCACTTCTGGCATTCTGGTTTGTTACGTACCTGATGGAATTTACACTAAGCTGGCCGCCGAAATACTTGTTATTGAACTCACTGAACCGCTTTTGGAGATATTGGTCATCATTGAGTTCTTTTTTTAAGCTTTTTTTCTCTACCTTTGCTTTTATTTTTTCTATCCACTGCACCTCTTCCTGTTTGCTTAATCCGGCAGGCAGATAGATCTTTAATTTATTTCCATCCTGTCTTGCCTGGATCGTTTTTTTACGTCGTACGCTTCGGATTATTTCAACAGTAGGCTCTTTGTCAGTCATGGTAATGGCCATATATTGTTATATATATTTGATGTTATAACGGCAAAATAATTAATTATTTTTCCATCATAACAACACCATAGTTAAAAACCAAACAAATAAAACTTACTCTTTGCACTATTTGCAATAGCAAGATGTTTAAAAACAATATCTCCCACTACATTTATTTATTAACGCAAAGTATGCACAGAACGCAAAGTGGTCACATGATATTTAATGAATATTATGTTCTTGCTATAATATTTATGTTAGTGAGTATCTGTTTGTAAAATTTACCTGATTTTGAACGCTTTTTGTTCAACCACATGAATAAAATACATAACCGAACAATTTCGAAGAGTATATGTAGACATCAGTAAAATCAGTTACTTGTAGGGATATATATGGAATTAAATGGTATAGAAATCGAAGATACTTTCGCAGAAGCTTTTCCGATAAAGATTGCAAGAGTACTGATCACCGGAGCTACAGAACGATGGGCCCTTGTGGCAGCCAGAGAAGCCACAGGTTTTGGTACATCAGTGATCGCATGCCCGGCAGAAGCAGGGATCGAAAAAGTTGTGGGTGGAGATGAAACCCCAGACGGCAGACCTGGTGTGTACATACAGATATGTACTTTCGGGTACAAGGCCATGGATGAACAACTACTGAACAGGCTTGGACAGTGCGTACTTACAGCACCTACTGCACATATGTTCAATGGGCTGCCAGATGCCGAGAAGCAATTTGATACAGGCTTTAAGCTCAAATTCTTCGGCGATGGGATAGAGTCCGAACTCGATGTGGGTGGCAGGAAATCATACGCTGTTCCGATGATGGAAGGTGATTTTATCACAGAGCACAGTATCGGTGCCGTGGAGGGCATTGCCGGTGGTAATTTCTTTATGCTGGCAGATAACCAGATGGCTGCACTGGCCGCAGCCGAAGTTGCAGTGGATGCCATCGCTAAAGTTGAAGGCGTAATTACACCCTTCCCGGGCGGCATTGTTGCCAGCGGTTCAAAGGTCGGTGCAAATAATTACTCATTTATGAAGGCCACTTCAAATGAGAAGTTCTCGCCCAGTGTCAAGGATAAAGTAGAAGGCAGCAATGTACCTGCTGATGTGAACGGCATCTATGAGATCGTCATCAACGGACTGGATGCAAAAGTAATCTCAGAGGCAATGCTGGCAGGCATTAAAGCTGCGGTACAGATACCAGGCATGAAGAAAATAACTGCCGGTAATTTTGGCGGCAACCTGGGACCCCATAAATTTAATCTGCACGATATAGTCAAGTGAGACCCCTGGTCTCACCGTTCCTTTTTTTTTTCGATTCAATTAGCTGGTATTTATTGTATCAGTGCCGGATGGGATATTTTCCATGAGGATATATTGAGCCTTTTCATCTATGAAAATACTGCCTTTCGCACAGACTCGGCAGTGGCATCAACTACTATCGGGCTCTCGCACATATCCATAACTTCCTCAGGGTCCTTGAGCAGGTGCCCTGTGGTAATACAGACCACAGTCTCATCAGACTTAATCGCACCCATATCCACCAGTTTCTTAAGACCAGCCACTGAAGATGCACTGGCAGGCTCCACACCGATACCCTCAAGCCGGGCCAGGTCCTTTTGTGCTGCCACTATCTCGTCATCCGATACAGATTCAGCCAGCCCTCCCGACTGGTATATTGCCCGTAGTGCCTTCACCGCATTCACAGGGTCGCCTATCCTGATGGCAGTTGCTATGGTCTCGGGGTTGGTTACAGGAACAATGTCCTTCTGGTTCTGCTTGAATGCATTTACTACAGGACAGGACCCTTCGGCCTGTATCCCAATCATCGTCGGGATACGCTCAGTCAGTCCCAGTTCGTAGAACTCCCTGAACCCCTTGTAAATGGCAGTGATATTACCGGCATTACCCACTGGCAGTACCAGTTTATCAGGCACTTCCCATCCAAGCTGGTCAGCGATCTCAAAAGCAATGGTCTTCTGTCCCTCAAGCCTGTACGGGTTAACTGAATTCAATAAATAGAATCCCTCATTATCACACAGGTCCCTGACAAGTTTCAGGGCATCATCAAAATTGCCCTTTATGCTCAGTACCTTGGCACCGTGCATCATTGCCTGGGCCACCTTGCCCATTGCCACCTTTCCTGCCGGAAGCAGTACCACAACAGGAATACCTGCCTTGGCCCCGTAGATAGCCAGGGAAGCCGAAGTATTGCCAGTGGACGCACATGCCACTGTCTTCATACCCAACTCAAGTGCCTTGGATACACCGACAGTCATGCCCCGATCCTTGAAACTGCCAGTGGGATTAAGACCTTCATGTTTCACATACATGGTATCGATGCCGATCTTTTCGGACAGGGGGCTGCATTTATACAGGGGTGTACCGCCCTCGTTGGTTGAGACAGGTTCCCGCTCAACAGGCAGGAGAGCTTTATATTTCCATACAGACAGCGGAATTCCCTCAAAGTCCTTCCTGCCGATGGATAGGTCTGACCAGTCATAGATTATCTCAAGCAGGCCGTCGCATTTCGGGCAGGTATAAACGATCTCCTGCGGGGTATATTCTGCATTGCACTGGATACATTTCTGGCTGTACATCTTGGTTCTCCGGATATGTGATGAATTTTAATATCTTAACGGAACAGGATTACTTAACTTTATTTATAGGTCAGCCCAAGCCAGGTTTAATTTGACATTACAATCATTAGCTGGAGCCAGGAAGCGAAGACTGAATTAATTTTATCTATTTATCCCCATTTGTTATTTTATTCAATTTCTCTTCCATGTTCTTATAGTCGCCCAGGTAAGCACTCATTAGGCTTTTCCAAAGTTTGCCATGGTTGGGAATATTAAAATGTAACAGTTCATGCACAATTACATATTCGCCAATCTCTTTGTCCAGCTCAAGCAGTTCTTTATTGAAATTTAAATTACAATCTGTCGAACATGAAGCCCATTTGTTTTTCATAGGTCGAATGGCAAGTGCCTTTATTTCAATGTCCATTTTCCCGGCAAACTCTCTTACTCTTGCCTTGAATTCTGATTTATCGTTCCATTTCATAATCATAGATCGTAGGCTTTGAATAGGTGATAAAATAATTCTTCTACAATGACGGCAGCTTTGTCAATATCCTCTTCTTCGTTAAGTACTGCAAAAGTTGCTCCTTTTCTTAAATCTCTCAATTCCTTTTCGCTTGTTTTCCAATTCGGATTATTCATAAACTCTGCTTTAATCTGCCTGGTTATTTCATCTGCATTTTTGATATCTTTGTCAAGAAGTGTACGGTAAATGAAGAATGTTAAGCCATCAAATCCTTTTTCTGCCTGTTCCTTTTTCCTTTGTATGTCATCTTCACAAATCTTTTTAATTTCTTCTAATGCTTCCTGTGTGCTGATTTGTCTGTCTTCATAGTGTTCTTCTACCTGTGCGGCTCTTTCCAGCAAACCAATTAAAAATGGATCATCGGAATTATCCTCTGCAATTTTTTCAATACTCTTAACCAGGTTGATTACCCGTGTATTGTAATTGCTTTGGTTTTCTTTTATTTTTTGAATTGTATCTTCATTGATCTCAAAGAATTCATAGGTTTGCTGCAAATTTTCCATGCCAATTTTTTCTTGGATCAGCTCATTGGTTTTTCTTTGAAATTCCCTGTCAACCTGTATTCTTTTTGTGTAAGCATTTCTTACAATTTTATAAATGGCAGAAAGTGTAGCATAATCATCAATGTAAGGTCTCAGGAATTTGTCAGGTGAAATGATCTCGTATAGCATTTCCACCTCTTTGTATAATTTGAAAAATTCTTTTCGTTTGGATTTATCCCTGAAGTATGCAATGAGATTATCAGTGTCTTTGTCGTTAAACCCATATTTTAATAGTTGCAAGTATGGAGGAACCTTTTCTTCCATGTTTGCCTTGAATAAATGTTTCAGCAATTGAATATCCTTTACTATCGCATTTATTTCGTCGCTGTCAAATGCAAGGGCTTTTTCAAGATTTTCAAATATGCCTACAAAGTCCAAGACAAAGCCATGGGGCTTTATCATGTCCTTTTCTTCGTTCTCATATGGTCTGTTTACCCTTGCAATGGCTTGAAGAAGAGTATGGTCACGCATGGGTTTATCCAGATACATGGCGTATAAAATTGGCGCATCAAATCCAGTTAACAGTTTTTCAGTAACGATCAGGATTTTCGGTTGTTCTTCTATTTTGGTGAACTTCTTTCGGATTTCCTTTTCCTTTTTCTTGTCAATGTGATATTTCTTTAAATCTGGTGTATCATTGTTATTTCCTGTATAGACTACTTCTGAATATTCAGGTGGCAGGAATTTATCTAACGCTTTTTTATACATGGCACATGCCGGACGGTCAACCCCAACTAAGAATGCCTTATAGCCCATTGGCTCCACATTTTCTGTGTAATGCTTTGCTACATATTCAGCTACCTTTTCTACTCGTTCCTGTCCTTTCAAAAAGTTACGGGTATTTACAGCACGTTCCAGAATTTTATTCAATTCCTCAATGTCATTTACTCCATAAGCTTCCGCCAGGTTGAGAAATTCTTTTTCTAAAATTTCTTTTGGTACTAATAGCTCGTTTGGAGCCACACCGTAAAAGAGGGGTAAGGTTGTACCGTCTTCAATACTTTCTGCAATGGAATATTTATGCAGATAACCTGATTTATCTTCTATACCAAAGGTTTTGAATGTTCCTCTACCGTAAACTGTTTTGTCAATGGGTGTACCTGTAAAACCTATGAAGGTGGCATTGGGGACAGCAGCCATCAGATAATTACCCAAATCGCTTCCTGTGGTACGGTGGGCTTCATCAATCAAGACATAAATATTTTTACGAGTATTAACTTCAGCAGGCATATCCCTGAATTTATGTAACGTGCTGACGATTATTCCTCTGTAATCGTTTTTCAGTATTTTTTGCAAGTCTTTGATACGCTCTGCCTGTACCACATTTTTTGCACCGACCGAATCGAGGTTTTTGAGCATCTGGTCTTCCAGCTCATTGCGGTCAATCAATAAAAGAATAGTAGGCTTTTCTGCTTCTGGAGCTTTAAACAACAACTCGGCTGTTTTTATCATGGTGTAGGTTTTGCCGCTTCCCTGAGTATGCCACACTAAACCCCTTGTCTTGTCCGGGTCAATTGCCCGTTCCACCACTTTTTCAACGGCTGTTTTCTGGTGCTGGCGTAAGATGTATTTGTTTAACTCTTCGTTCTGCTCGGCAAAAATTATGAACTTTTTTAGGTAATCAAGTATGTTCTGCTTATCGCAAAACGATTTTATTTTTGCTTCCAGATTGCCGATTTCCTCTTCTTTCCAGTTGAAAATATTTCTTTTGATGGTATTCCAGGTCACGCCATATGAAAAACCAATACTCTCTGTTGCTGTGTAGATCTGCTGGGGAACGAAAAACTCAGGGGTCTCGCGGTGATACCGTCTGATCTGGTCTATGCCGATGGCAATCGCTTCGTCTTTGGTGGCGTTCTTACATTCAATAACCAGAACCGGAATGCCATTAATGAGAAAAACCACATCTTCCCGGTTGGCATATTGTCCGTTGAAGAGATAATATTCTTCAGTTACTTCATAGATGTTTTTGTCTGGCTTGTCATAGTTTATCAGAATAAGGTTAAACTCACGGTTTTCTTCTTTGCTGAAAAAAGTTTTTTCACCTTGAAGGTGTTGTAAAAAATCCCGGTTGCCTGCAATGGTGGGTAACGGCAGATCGAGTTTGCGAAGGAGTTCTTCTTTGCTGTCTTTGAATTTTGGATTGAATTGTTTTACTTTTTCAAATAAGGTATCAGTGAAAAACCGGGAAGCATGCTTGGCTCTTTCTCTGGGTGAAGCGCCGGATGGATCAAAGCCTCTGCACAGCTCGGCTTCGCTTTGTGAAACCACTGCCCAGCCGATTTCCTTTGCATATTTTAGTATGCGGGATTGTACGCTTTTATGTTCAGTTGGTATTGTCATAATCTATTTATAAAACTCAAAGAATTGCTTTAATAATTCTTTGATTTCTGTTCTTCCTTTTTTTGCTTCATGTAAAGTTATTATATTGGAATGAGCTGCTCGGTTTCTATATTCTTTAGTAATGCGATTTAATTCATTTAAAAATTCTAATTCAAGAATGTTTTCTTCAAAGTAAGTAAGCAAGAACTTCTTTAAATCAGCAAGTATTGGGCTTTTTCTGGAAGTTTTTCCTGTTAAATAGCGTAAATTGACTTCCATGGTTCCCAATTCAAAGAACCATTCAGATCTGTCTATATCTAAGCATTTTTGTATATGTTTGGCTAATTTAAATGTATTTTCATTATTGTGTTTACCATTTTCTTTCTTTTCGAAATCCCATGCAAATTTATCTTCTATGTTAGTGTTTTTTGCCTTGAGTTCATCTATATATGCCTTAAAGACCTTATTTAATAATTCAGTCTCTAAAGCCCTGCAATATTGTATGATAAAAGGAGAAAAATCGGTATTAGTAAGATTTGATAATTGTGAAAAAATAAATTCCGCTGAAGGTAAATATTGTTTACTTAATTCGTCTAATCTTTCCCAATCATAGCTTAACCAAGATTTTACTATCTCTATATACTTATCTAATTGATCCTGTTTTTGATTTTGCAATTCTCTTATTTTTTCATCAAGTTCTTTATTAAATAAAATAAGTTTTTCTTCTATTTCAAATGGTTCGCTTTTTATATTTCTAAACTCTTCATTTAAATCTGAAACCAAATCAATAATTAAATCTATTTTTTCTTCCGTCCTGTTAGTTGTCTCTTTAATTGCCTTAATGTCTGAACTCATTTTTTGAATTTGTAAACCAATAATCTCTAACATAAATTTTGTAGCATAACTCGAAGGCTGACTTTGATAAATAGATACAGATTCTTGAACTTCAAATCTGTTTTTTAATTCCTTATTTATTGAAGGAAAATCTTCAATTGGAATAAATTCAATTCCATTATATTCAAATAATTGATTATTAAAATATGTGAATGCAAGTTCAAAGCCAGTCGTATTAATTAAATGCTTTAGTTGATTTTCTATTTGGCTTATATCAAGATCTGATTTATATTGTTTTATTTCCACCAGCCCAATAGGCTTATCTTCAATACATAAAGCTAAATCTATGATTATATTATTTACTCTATATTCCCTTTTAATTGACCATCCCTTTTCTTTGAGTTTTTCTTCCAGAACTAAGGCAATTTTAGATTCAGAAAAGGATGTTAATTTATCCGGTTCTGGAATTAGATCGTTAAGCTGTTCATATGGTAAAATGGGAACTTTAATTTTTCGTAAATCAGATAATGTTAGCTTTTGAATAGTCGTTCCACTACTTCTTCTTTGGGCTTGTTGTAGAAATGCATTATATCCTGTTTCACTTTCAAGGTATGCTTTAATATATTTATTATCACATGCTCTAATAATAGCAAAATTTTGGTTTGCAACTGCTTTAGGATCGTTTTCATTGTATATGTATAATTTAAACGTTTGACCAAATAAAGAAAGAAGTATGTCGTCAGGTTTAAGAATTACCCGATTAAAATTCCGTATGTTCTTATTATCCTCTGCATTACAATAATATTGGCGCTCACTAATAATCAATGAATTCGATTTAATATTACCGGGGGTAAGTACTAAGTAATCACCTTTATCTTTTCTGTATTCCGCAGGAATATGAATCCCAAATCGAATTTCTTCCGATATTTCATCAAGTGGCTTTGTATCTTGTTTATTTAACTCATTTTCAATCTCTAAATATTTTGGATCATGGAAGTTTCTATCCCAGCGGTGAATTAGTTGATTCTGTGGAATCCAAAATTGACCTTTTTGGTTAACATAATCACTTATTATTTGATTTTTATCGTAATCATCTATTATAGTAAGTAATACATTGCTGCGTTGTTTTTGGTTTTTTATATGTATTAAATTAAATTTTATTCCTTGAAATCTATTTCTTGGTAATTCAGCAATAAATTCAAGACTATATTCCTTCAAGATTGATTTTCTAATATTATGAAAAGCTGTTGCACTTAGAAAATTAGAAGGAACCGTTAGAAATAAACTTCCGTTATCATTCAAGCTATTGAGAAGTTTCAAAGTTAATTTGCTTAAATTATTATGTTTTTGACCAAATGGAATCAAGATTGAAGCAATGCAATCATAAGTAGTATTGAAGGTCTCATTAAACGCATCCTTACATTCGATTTTAGCATTTGGATTAAAATAATGTGCAGTTTTAGCTTCAGATTTATTTACATTAAGACCATGTAATGTAATTTCTTTTGGAAGATGAAACAACAAAGTGCCCAACCCACAGAAAGGATCAAGCATAGTTTTAGGTTTATTGATAAGTATGACATCTTTTAATAATTTATAGTATTCTGCTTTAAAAAATACAGTCAATTGTTGACTTTGATTCTCATAAAAATCAAATAATAGTTTATAAGAGGGTTTGATGTTATTTTGTTGAATAAAATTCAATTTATCCGTCAAATTGTGGAATTTTTTTAAATGTTCATATAATTCAATATGATTTATGCTGTTCAATATCCTAACACCTCTTATTTGTATTATATTCCTTCATTATCCCATCAAAATCCAGATCATGCACCCTGCGCTGCCCGGTCATCAGCTCGTGCAGCAGGGTTTTAAATAAGTCGGTGAGGGTTTGTTTTTTCTTTTGGTGATAAAAGATTTTTTTATTGCATCTATCCATTGTTTCTGCAATTTCAACTTGTTCTTGTGCTGGCGGAATTGGTATTAACATTTTGAGTAAATTTCCTTTTGAAATTCCATAAACAGAAATACCAGTTGCAATTAACCTTATTTCAGTAGAAACATATTTATTCTTAAAAATATATGCTCCGAACCCTTTTTGAATCAAGTTATTTTTATCTCTCGCGACTATGGTGTGTAACCCACCAATAATTTTTTTATTTTTTACATTTTTTAATTCAATACACTTTCCAATATCAATTAAATCTTCACTTGCATCAGCAATTACGATATCTCCATCTCTCAAAAGGTTATTTTTGTTTTCATCAACATACTCATCAATTATATAAAGAACTTCTTCTAATTCTAAATCAACGATGTTGTCTTTAAATTTAGCATGAATATCACCATAGTGAATATTTAAAATCTTAGTATCTGTTTTTTCATAGGTTAATTTATTTCTGGAATGAGATTGGGTTTTAATAATTTTAAAAATTTCTGAAAACAGTTTTACCTTCCAACTCTCCGGTACTAAACCGATTTCGCTTTCTCTCTGGGGTTCGCCTCTGGTGCCTTCAGTAAAGAGTTTCTGCATGAGAGCTTTTTTCAGCTCGGTGGTGGTGCGGATGAGCTTGTCCTGCTGCTCGATAGCTTTTTGCACCTTGCTTAATACGTGGGCGATTTTGCGCTGTTCGGGGAGAGGAGGGAGTAAAAAATCAAATTGTCTTAGAGAATTCCATGAAGTTCTTGGATGTTGAACACCGTTAGTGGTGGCTTTGGCATAATCTATAAACTCTTGGCTATGTATTAAATGAATCAGAAATTCATTCATAGATTCAGTATTACTATCAAAGACGAGAATGTCAGTTGAACAAATGCCATCGAAAGGGGCAATAACAGCTTTATCCAAATATGGTCGAAGTTTTCCATAAAGAATTTGACCTTTTTTGAACATTGTTTTAGAACTTTTTATCTCACTTTCAAATCCATGATTTGTCAACATTGATTTTTCAGATTCAATATGCTCAAGGCCAACATAAGGTAGATTACTCGATTCTTTTGGTTGATAATTGCTACCCACTTTTGAACATACTTTTTCTAATTCAATTCTTATCCACTCTGTCATCCTACCCCAACTAAATAATAATCAAGAAAATATTAACCGCAGATAAACGCAGATGAACGCAGATTTGTTGCACTGGATTAATCCATTGTAAATACAGTGGTTTTGGGATTATTTTTGATTGATTTCTATTTACACTCATCAGTCACCACAAATTTAAATGCCATTCACAACCCTTTTAATCTCTACCCTTGGTTTACTGAAATTTAACAAAAGGCAAAGTTTCAGCCCTGTTATTCTTAGATAGTTCATGCATTGGGCTAAATGTACTGTATCGATTTCCTTTACAGCCTTAACTTCAATTATGATTTCATTTTCAACTAAAATATCTGCTATGTAGTCTCCTACCAATTCTTCCTTATAAAATACCTTTAATGGCGCCTGTTGAAGTGTTTTTATTCCCCTAAAATTAAGTTCAAGATTCAAGGCATTTTCATAAACCTTCTCCAGAAAACCCGCACCAAGAACATTGCTAACTTCAAATGCCGCCCCTATAATCTCCTCCGACATAGCATTCAATCTGCGTTCATCTGCGTTTATCTGCGGTTCCATTTTTCTATATTCCATAATATCAACTGCCATATCAATGATTCAATAAATTTTTATCAAGTACTTTGCTATATTCTACAACCATCCATCATACACCAAATTTTTGTAAAATATTTTTCACTTCAGCATCAATCTCTCAAATTAAGCTCAACATTCAAGGCATTTTCATAGACCTTCTCCAGAAAACCTGCACCAAGAACATTGCTAACTTCAAATGCTACCCCTATAATTCCCTCAGACATAACATTCAATCTGCGTTCATCTGCGTTTATCTGCGGTTCCATTTCTCGATGGTCCATAATCACAATTCTCATATCAAAGATTCAATAATTTTTTACCGAATACTCCACTATATTCTACAACCTTCCATCATACACCCAATTTATCTAAAATGTTTTTCACTTCAGCATCAATAATAGTATATTCACTCTCCTGTTCCCTAAGTTCATCCACAATCTCTTCAATGGGGCGGTAGATGTAGGCATCATTAACCTGAATGTACCGGCTGGGAGAAATATTATAATCATTTTTTACAATCTCATCCTTCTCAACCAGACGGGAAAATTTTACTTCTTCTTTAAAACCTTTATAGGTTTCAGCAATGCGTTCTATACCTTCCTGTGTGATGTAGTTCTTCGGATCACCCTTTTCAAACTCTTTACCGGCATGCAACAGGTAAATCTTGTCTGTGTGCTGCTTGGCTTTGTTAAGGAAAATAATAATTCCCGGTGCAGAGGTATTGTAAAACAAATTTTCAGGCAGGTAGATCACACCTTCGATCAGGTCATTTTCAACAAACCATTTGCGGCACTCTTTTTCTTTGTTGCCCCCCTTATTTCCACTGCCGCGGCTGGCGGCTCCCGTATCCAGTACCACGGCTCCCCTACCTGCATCATTCAAGCTGCTGTAAATATGCTGAATCCAGCCCCAGTCAATCTTGCCCCCGCAAGGGCCTGCCGGGAAGCGTTCCAATTCATCATTGATAAAAAAATCGTCATTGATATAAGGTAAGCTGTCTTTGCTCTGGTTCCACATGGGATTTGCAACCACACGGTCAAACGTCTTCAGTTTGCCACCGTCTTTGAACTTGGGATTTTTCAATGTGTCGCCAATTTCAATTTCGCCCTCCATGTCGTGTATCACCATGTTCATTTTGCTCATAGCCCAGGTGCCAGGCGTAAACTCCTGTCCGTGCAGTTGAAGTGGTGCATATTTCTCTCTGGAGCTTAAAGCCATTTTTTCTTCCATCACCAGTTCGCATTTAATGAGTAAACCGCCGCTGCCGCAGCAGGGATCATAAATTTCCATGCCAGACTCGGCATCCATTATCTTTGCCATGATAAAGCCCACTTCGGTAGGTGTGTAGAACTCTCCGGCACTTTTTCCGCTGCCCTCGGCAAACTTGCGTATCAGGTATTCATAACTGCGCCCGATAATATCAGGCTCCACATCTTTCAATCCCAAATGCTTCTCGGTAATCTTTTCAATCAGTTTGCTTAAACGGTCATCATCAATATCACGCTGCCCGTGTGTGGTTGCATTAAAATCAACACGGTCAATGATTCCCTGCAGGTCTTTGTTCTCTTTGGCTATATCACGAAGAATATTGGTGAGTTTCTCTCCAATTTTATCAGACAGCGTTCTAATAACATCCCATGTTCTTTCTTCTTCGGGGTCTTTGGGCTTTATTGGCAGATAAAAACGCACCAATTTTTTATCACGTTCCACCAATTGCAGGGCTTTGGTTCTGCGTTTTACTTTTTCTGCAATGCGATCGATCTCATCATCAAACACATCACACAGCCGTTTTACAAATATTAATGGTAAAATGTATTCTTTAAATTTAGCTGCATCAGCCGCACCTCTAATACTGCAAGCTGCACCCCAGATCCAGCTTTCCATGGATTTTTCTTTCTCACCATTTCCGTTTGTTTTTGACATTTATTGTGCTTCCTTTATTATAGTCAAGAACATAACATCTTTGATATATATCCTGAACACTTTGCGCCCTTGGCGTCCTTTACGGTGTATGATTTTGTTCACCGCAAATATTTGTTTGAATTGTTTGGTTTTTGATTCTAATCGATTCTTTTAAATTTTTTCTGGTCTTTTAACTATAACGAACCGCAGATAAACGCAGATGAACGCAGATTTGCTGCATCGTATCTGTGTTCATCCGCGGTTAACAGAACTGATCATCAAGTGTAACCAGAAAACAATAAAAAGTCTCATAATCTGACATTTCGACATTCTACATATTTTAGTCTTCTTTGGTAGAATTAATTTACTATGTTTTCTTTCGTCTTTTGATTTAATCCACTCCCGCCGACTCCCGCCCCAGCCTGAAAGCCTTAAGGTTCACTTCCACTGTCTTAGGCGGCACCAGATTACTTATACTCTCTTCAAGGCTCCCGACATCCAGTGGCAGGAAATTAGAAAGTGCACCTACCAGTGCCACATTAGCTGTTAACGGATGACCTGCCTCAATTGCTATCCTGTCTGCATCCAAAGGCACCAGGTGTTTACAGTGCCCCTTCAGTTCACCCAGCATGGCATCCACCTCAGGGTACTCTGAAGCACCTGACAGAACAGTAATTGGTAAAATAGGATTTGTATTAACTACCACCACACCATCCGGTGAGAGAAAATCTATGGCTCTTAGCCCCTCTGCCGGTTCCAGACCAAGAATAGCATCGGCCCTGCCCGCAGGTATCAGTGAGCCGTACCTGCAATCCAGCCTCACATGATTGATCACCGAACCGCCGCGCTGCGCCATGCCATGTGTCTCAGAAGCCTGTACAGGCAGCCCCTCATTCACTGCCGCCATGCCCACTATATCAGAAGCCAGTATGGTACCCTGCCCGCCAACACCCACAATTACCAGGTCGAATTCTGTCATTTTGAGACCTCCTTAATAGCATCGAACGGGCAGACCTGGGCACATACCCCGCAGCCCACACAAAGTTCACCGATGAGAGCCTTCCCCTTTTGCCCTTCCTCTGTGGATTCAACGAATGAAGACGCAGGACACCCGAACCTGATACATGCCTTGCAGCCCTGGCATTCATCCGGGTCGACTGTAAACGGAGTGAGCCTTATTCCACGCCTGCGGGCCGTGATGATGCATTCCTGTCTTGAAATGACCACTGCCGTCCCTTTATGCTCCCTGGCCTGTTTGAACACATGAATAGTTTCTTTTACATCAAACGGGTCGGTCGCCTCAACAAACTCCACACCGCACGACTTTGAAATATCTTCCAGTGAGGCCATGAACGTAGCATCACCCAGTACGTTCAATCCTGTGCCTGGATTGGGCTGGTGCCCGGTCATGGCAGTGGTCCTGTTATCCAGGATCGTGACTGTGATATCTGCACCGTTGTATACGGCATTCAACAGCCCGGGAATGCCGGTATGCAAAAAGGTGGAGTCGCCAATGGAACAGCAGATCGGTTCGGTCTCACCTGCATGGTATATGCCAGAAGCTGTGGTGATACTGGCACCCATGCACAGGCAGGTATCCATTGTCCCCATCTGGACACCAAGGGTATAGCATCCGATATCGCCAGGGAATACTGCTGAATTGCCAAAGGCCTTTTTCATGGCATAATAGGTGGCCCTGTGCGGGCACCCCGGACACATGACAGGTGGACGGTTCGGCAGTTCAACTGACAACCCTTCAGGTACATGGGGAGTATGGTCAAGACCGGCAAATTTTGAGATGGCAGCTTCCACGATCGATACATTCAGTTCCCCGTTCCTTGGAACCATGTCTTTTCCATGCACATCCACGTTCCTTGTACCCGATATTGACATTACGGCCTCTTCCACAACAGGTTCCAGCTCCTCTATCACCAGTACCTGTCCCACCTGGTCCGGCAGTTGTCCCACCGAGTCCAGTAATTGTTCTATCAGGTTAATGGGCACCGGATAAGTAGATATTTTCAAAAAGGATGCCTTGATACCGAGCCGGTCCAAGGCCTCCCTGGCATAGACCGATGCCACACCCGACGCGATGATCCCCAGTTCAGCGCCCTTAATAATATCCAGTTGGTTCCATTTTGAAGAACTAAGTGTTTCAGCCATTATATCCTGTTTTTCCATTAGCACTTTATGGCGCACCCTGGCATGGGCAGGGAGCATCACCCACTGCTGCGGTCTCTTCTCAAAACCAATCTTTTTGCCTGGTTTTTCAGTTTCAGATATTGTAATGTCGGATTTGCCGTGACACACCCTGGTGGTGGGGCGAAGTATCACTGGCATCTCATACTTCTCTGAGAAATTAAAAGCATAGGACACCATATCGCAGGCTTCCTGCGGCGTGGCCGGGTCCAGGCAGGGTATGCAGGCAAATTGTGCATACCGCCTGTTATCCTGCTCGTTCTGGGACGAATGGCATCCGGGATCATCGGCAGAGATTATGACCAGGCCGCCTTTAACGCCTGCATATGCAAGGGTCATGAACGGGTCCGATGCTACGTTAAGACCTACGTGTTTCATAGTAGCTGCGCTGCGGGCCCCTGACCATGAGGCACCGATGGCCACTTCCAGCGCAACTTTCTCATTTACGGACCATTCCACATGACAATCCGGTTTCAACCGGGCAAGGGCCTCGATGATCTCAGATGAAGGGGTGCCTGGATAACCTGATACAAGGTCCACCCCGCTATCGTATAATGCCTGTGCAATAGCATGATTACCTAACTGGTAGCGAATATTACTTTTTGGCATAGATATGTTCCTCAGTATGTTGTTAATCTGCTTCTTTTATCTCTTTTAGTCGCTGGCTTATGTCTTCCAGTCTCCCGCCGATTCCGGGTAGACCATCGGGCAGCCAGAAATCATAATCATAGTAAAGGTTGAACAGTTCACTGTATTCTGTTTCTACTTTTTCGATCCCGTCGGCAGCGTCCTCCACCAGTGCTTCCAACCGATCCAGTCTACGTGATATATCAGGAATAACATTTGAAGTGACCATGCCCCAGTCAAAGGACCTGCACCCCTTAAATTCAATTGTATCCATGATCTCGCTCAGTTCAGGCGGCACTGTGCCAAATGAAGCAGGGCCTGCTATATATAACATTGAACTTTGTGGGCAGTTAAATACTGCTGTGGACGGTATGGGTTCAAGCCAGTGTATCTTCATTGCCAAGGTGATTAGTTGCCTGAGGTATTCCAGATCAGGAGTCTCATCGTCCCGTAAATATGCCAGTTCCTGGGCAATGTCGATTATCTCTTCCTCAGATACTACAACCATGGTCTCAACAATACCTGAAAGTTCTTTGGTGGTAAGCATAGGTAGACATTGGGGGGTAATATAAAAAAAGATTTCTTTATATTATTACCTTTCTTCAAACGGTCACATTAAATCCACACGATCCAGCACATAAAGATCATAACATTTTACCTGTAAGGAATTCCCGAACCACCATGTTGAAGTATTTCTCATCTTCCAGGAACGGCAGGTGTTTAGCAGATGGTATCACAGAGAACCTGGATTGTCTTATCCCTTTGAGCAGGCGACCGCCTTCCATTAACGGGTCTTTTTCACCAAAGATAATCAGGGTGGGCTGGTGGATATTTTCAAGTTCCCCAGTTACATCGAACAATTGTAATTCCTGCTGCATATCAAAGAAGATACTAACACCCCGCAGGGATTTAATATAATCCGAATATTCAGGAAGCAATCTGTCAGAAACATATATGGGCCAGCTTTTCAGTAGAATCTCCCTGGCAAAGGATTCCTTGTCAATTGTTTTTTTCACCCTGTACTGTAAATAGTATTTCAGGTTCGTATACATCAGGACAGCTTTTAAGGGATAATACCCTTTTATGCCGATTTGTTTTGCTGTTGTGTCTACCAGGATCAATGTATCAAGATGCCTGGGGTAGCGCAGTGCATACAACAGCGCCACAAAACCTCCCATGGAATGACCCAGTATCTCAACAGTCTCGTGCCCGAGAGCTTCACGCAGGGCATTTATATCATCTGTAAAAGTATCGAGAGTATAGGTTTTTTTACCAGCTTTTGAGGACTTGCCGTGCCCCCTGAAATCTATGTAATACAATTCACGGTAACTTTCAAGTCCGGCCAGTGAGCGGCCAAAGTACCTGTGGTCAAGTCCCGGACCTCCATGCAGTACATACATAGGATTTCCTTTTCCTCTTTTTTTATAGTAGAGGTTTATCCCGTTGACTTTTATTTCTGGTATGTTTCTCACCTGGACAGATATTCTTTATATATGTGATTTTATATAAATCAGTAGGGATTGGTAAGAGTTACCATAACCAAGGGGTCATTTTCAATATGATCAATCCGGCTCAGGCGCTGTACGCCTCCGGTCTGGATACCTAACAAGAACTTTAGATATGAATACAACTGTTGCGCCTGGAGTGAAAAGTGTTAATTCCAATGGTATCCTATCCTATTTACATGCAGGAGATACAGGTGATCGCCCACTGCCTGGTAAACCCCAACGTGCGGCTAAAAGGGCTGAGATCCCACAGCCGTCCGGATATTACAGGTAGCATAATTCAACTTCCCTGCCCGGAATTCATCTATCTTGGACCTAAACGGTGGGAAATAACTTCCGAGCAACTGGATATCCCAAATTACAGGAGTTTCTGCCGCCGCATTCTACAGCCCACAGCCGACACCATCCAGATGCTCTATGAAGCAGGTCACAGTATCAGGCTGGTCGGTGTAAAGGGGAGTCCCTCGTGCGGCACCCTTACCACCAGTACCGGTATGAAAGGAGGACGCCTGCATGAGGCTGGCCACACCCACACACAGGGACAGGGCGTATTCTTCCAGGAGATCATCAGGGAACTGGAAAACAGGAATATAGAATTCAATGTGGATGAATAACAAATACGTTATAATAACTAATTTATAATATAAAATAGATATTATTTGAGCGATCAAATGGGTGAATCAGTCCTCAAAACATTGGTCATTTATACTGCTACACTGATGCTAGCTTTAGCATTGGCTGTCGTATTGATACTAGTGCCGGCTTATGTCCATTATGGTGAGATTCACATCCCCGGGTCTTACAATGCCCTGTACCTTTCAAAATACTCTCCATACAAAACAATTGTTGTTGAAATAGACTACCAGCCTGGTATGGAACCTGCACCGGAAACCGTTGAAGCCTTGCAGCAGCAGATCAAGATGTATTCAGGCAAGGACGTTTTGATATACCTCAATCAGGATATTGAAGAAGATGAGGTTCCAGCTGTGATCCGCGGGAATGACCTCTTTAAGGTAACATCAATGCTCCAGGAACAAAACAGGGACTACCGGACCGGATGGTTTGGTGGGAACATCACTCTCTATATCCTATACCTGGATACTGTATGGCACCAGGAAGACCAGGATTATTCGAATCGTATGTCTGCAGCTTCTACAAACCCGTATTCGGTTGGTGTCAGCTATGCCGCCGATTCCATAATAATATTCAAGGATTCCTTGCCCAAAAATGATATAGAAACCACGATTTTACTGCACGAACTGGGGCATATCTGGGGATTTGGCCACACCGATGAGAGTGATAATATTATGAACGCAGAGTTCGAAGTCTATAAAAACGGACCGTCCCCTGATGATGTGGTAGAAACCTGGTACCCAAAAGACTTTAGCCCTGCTCAAAAGGAAGAACTGGCAAGATTGCATGAGACCATGCACATCCTGCCATTGTTCAATTAAATATTTACTATTTTTCCTGAGCCAGTTCAAAGAAAGGAATTTGGGATTCAGGGTACCATGACTTAAGGAAGCTTAGCATATGGTATTTCATGAATACGGGCATAGGCACCGACACCAGCAGTGAGAATACGAATAGTATAACAAATACTACCAGTCCGAATGGTGCCATAATTACCCAGAACACGGCATCCCCTATTCCCAGTCCGGCCCATGACAATAGAAGGTAAATTATCAGGCCCAGTATGGAAACGATGCCAAATACTAAAATGAACAGTATCAGTGTTGCCAGCGCCACAATTATCCCTACTATTATCCAGAGGAAGAACCTTACCACCCAGTAGACTATTATCTGCTTCCAGTCGGTCTTGAATAAGCCCAGGACTTTCTTAAAAGCAGCAATAATGCCGGTGTTCTGGTACATGGACATAGGTATGGAGAGATTAATGAATGACTCGATTATTCCGCTGATAATGGCAAGTATGAGCAGAACACCTATCAATAAGAAAATACCCCCTATCAACATTCCAATATGTAAATCACCTGGTGAATTCAGTATCGGCAAGACTATCGGCAGCATGGATATTATTAATATGGAAAGAAATACCAGACCCAGGACTAACCGGATTATGAACAGATTAAAACCCTGACGCAGGTATTGACTTGTATATGCCCAGAATGTCACGACATTGGTGACAAGGGAATGCACAAAGACAAATTCCATGACATTTGAAATATAGGACAGGAGCAATATAATCCCTATGAAAAATCCGATCCCTAACAGGATAAATATCAAATTAGTGTCAATGAATTGAGTGAACGTTTCACGAAATTCCAAAAACTGGGAATCTGTAATTACTGGTTCTCCGCCATCACCAATTCCACTGAAACCCTGACCTGAACCGCCAAAGTTGGATCCACCGCCCCCTCCTCCTCCTCCTCCACTGCCGCCAAGAAAGAAAATGATAATCCCAATTTTGATCCATTTCCAAAAATTAAAAGGTTCAATCAGTGCATTTTTAGTCCTTTTTAATGCTGTGTCTATAGCATCTATGCTATGCCATGTCATAATTATTGATGGGGAGTCGCCGTATAAATAATTTGCCACACATCTGGAATAAATTAAGAATTCAAAATATAATAAAAATTCATTATTTACCATATCTGGTATCAAAATGTTTTTAGTCAGAAAAACGAACCATTTTTTAACCTATAGGAAAGTATACACTTTTCTGTAGGCCTAGAAAATGCAAACGAAGTAAGCATTTTCTTAACGGCGGGAAGGAAAGCCCGTCGTTGCAAAGGGGAGAATTTACAGGGAGTTGACCTATTGAAAATAACAATGACCTTCATTGACCAGGAGAAAATAAAGAGACTGAATGAGATTAAAACCGCAGAAAATGAATTCAGGCACATTGAGGCTATTTCACAAAGAAAAAAAGGCAAGTAATTAATCAACCAATGGCCTGGGCTGTTTTTCTACAGGCAAAACGGGAAGGGGTATGGTGTTTACCAGAAGTGGGGACTGTACTTCTTTTGCTCTTTCGATCAGGATCTCTTTACCTGATTGGGTCAGTCCGAACAGGGGTATGGCAGTACCCACCTGGATGAGAGGTTCCACTTGTTCCCTTATATTTCCTGAAGCGCAGCTTGTGATTATATCTACCTGGCTTATCATGTTCCTGGCATCATCCTCACATATGCCGGTTAGGTGGGCTGCCATTAATACCACCTGAATCCCAAGCCGGGCTTCAAGTTCACGCAAAAGCGTGGCCGTAGCAGGGTCAACCACTGATACTGCGATCCTGCTGCATCCCTGTTTGGCTGCAAATTCCAGTCCTGCGGCCTGGTCTATCCTGGCAGTGGCTGGGTCAAGCACATGACCGTCCATCCTGTGTATGGCATCTATCACTTCAGGGATAGGCTCGGTTTCCACCAGGCCCGATATTTGGGCATTCATACCCTGGACAAGTGCAGGACTGGATGTGACCACAGTCCCGGCCCCGTCACATACCGTTACCGTGGAATCGATCAGGCCTCTGGTAAGGGCAGTCATCATCACCTCTGAAATACCAAAACTGGCGAATACACCCAGATCAAACCGCCGGTCTGGTGTGAACATGCCAAATTCCCTGATACGCTGCTCTATATTCTGCCTGGCAGCCTCTTGGGTGATATTCTCCACACCGGTGGCCTTGTTCCAAAGTGGGCACCACTTAACCTTCGGCTCACCCACCTCCACTACCTTGCCATCCTTTATTACCACCTTTGTACGTCCAAGGATCTCCATGATATGCGGCATGCTGTTCCTCCTTTATATGATCAACAAATTCCAGGTCTGGTACTTTTTTTTTAGTATTTCCATATCCCTGGGGGACAGGGTCTGTGCCATAGCGTTATTCTCTTGTAATGAAGCAGATATAATTGATTCGGTTAAGGTAAAATAGTAATATGAATCACAGTTTGGAAAAACATTGCCTGTTCCATCATTTTTCACGTTTTTGCTGATAAATACAAAGCGGCGAACCTCCTACTCACTGATAATCCAACAAATAATATGTTCCGAAGATAAAACAAAATCTGAAGACTATATTTTTGCGGAAGAAGGCAAAAAGGAACTAAAAAAAAGCAAAAAGATATTGGCTGTGCCCGTAGGCACAGCACAGTGATTTACATGTCAAAATCCATATCCGGCATGCCGCCTGGCGGCATTCCACCTGGTGGCATTCCCTCGCCCATGCCACCGGTACCGCTGGATGCAATGACATCATCGATCCTGAGGATCATTGTAGCAGACTCTGTAGCAGAGTTCAATGCCTGGGTCTTTACCCTAAGAGGCTCCACCACGCCTTCTTCCCACATATCTGTCACTTCACCGGTAATCACATTCAGGCCGGCAGTCTTCACGCCCTTCTCATGCTCGCTGCGCAGTTCCACCAGTTTGTCGATGGGGTCCAGGCCGCCGTTCTCGGCAAGTGTGCGCGGGATTACTTCAAGTGCTTCAGCAAAGGCGGTCACTGCAAGCTGCTCCCTGCCCTTGAGCGTAGCTGCGTATTCCTTTAACCTAAGCGCCACTTCCACTTCAGGTGAACCGCCGCCAGCTACCAGTTTACCGTCCTCGATAACCACTCCTACAACCCTGGTGGCGTCTTCGAAGGCAGTCTCCACATTGTTCACCACATGCTCGGTACTGCCCCTCAGGATCACTGACACTGACTTTGGGTTCTTGCACTTGGTTACAAATGTAGTATCCTCGCCGCCCATTTTGCGTTCCTCTACCAGGCCGGCAAATCCCAGGTCGGACTCGGATATCTCGTTAATATTATTGACAATGGTGGCACCGGTTGCCCGTGCCATTTTCTCAAAGTCGCTTTTCAGGAACCTTCGGATGCCAAATATCCCTTCCTTTGCCAGGTAATGCTGTGCTATATCATCAATACCCTTCTGGCAGAACAGGACATTTGCACCGCTTTTTGCAATCTTGTCCACCTTAGCTTTTAGCATTTTTTCTTCCTGATCAAGGAACAACTGCAGCTGGTCCGGGGATGTGATGTTGATCTCTGCATCCATTTCGGTCTTCTGGATCTCCACCTGTGCATTGAGCAGCAGTATCCTGGCATTTTCGATACGCTTGGGCATATTCTCATGTACCCTGCTCTTGTTCACTATCATGCCTTTGATAAGTTCCGATTCCTCTACACTGGCACCTGTCTTCGTTTCAAGTTTGATGTCTTCCCGGTCTACACTCTTTTTACCGTCGATGGTCTCGACCACAGAGCGCACTGCAACAACTGCCAGGTTGGAAAGTTTTTCCCTGGCGTTCTCTGCACCTTTACCAGTGATGGCAGTCCCTGCTATCTTTAACAGGAGTTCTTCATCGTCTTCCGATACTTCCCTTACCATTCCTTCCAGGATCTTTTTTGCCTGATCTGAGGCCATTCTGTACCCTGCTGCGATGATAGTGGGATGAACCTCCTGGTTGAGCAGGTCCTCTGCATTTTTCAGCAGTTCACCTGCCAGTACTGCCGCTGTAGTGGTGCCGTCGCCTACTTCATCGTCCTGGGTCTTGGCTACTTCTACCAGCATCTTGGCTGCGGGATGTTCTATATCCATTTCCCGTAAAATCTGGGCACCGTCATTGGTAATTACAATGTCGCCCATTGAATCCACCATCATCTTGTCCATGCCTTTGGGACCAAGTGTGGTACGAACGGCATTGGCCACTGCCCTGGCCGCCATGATATTACTATTCTGTGCTTCCTTACCCCTGGAACGTTCTGTCCCCTGGCGAAGGATAAATACTGGCTGTCCTCCTAATTGTGCTGCCATGAAAATATGCTCCTCCTGTTGCTAATGATTATAGTTAATACAAGTTTGTTTTACATGTTTGTACTTCTATATGAATTTTGCGGGATGCACCAGTATCTCCGAATAACTTGGTGTGTGCCGCAGCAATGCCCTACTTCCAGCATACCGCTACTGCCCTGATACTAAACATTTAATATCGCTTAATGCATCTACTTTCATCCTGAAGTGAGACATCATGGCAGAAACTATACACTGGGCAGATGTAGTAGCAAAAGAAGCACTTGAAAAGAGCAGCAGGCATATCGTTGCTTCGGGCATAACACCTTCGGGCAATATCCATATAGGCAACATGCGTGAAGTACTGACAGCCGATGCGGTCTACCGCGCTTTGCAGGATGCAGGGGGCGACGCCACCCTGATATACATCGCTGATACGTATGACCCGCTGCGTAAGGTCTATCCGTTCCTTGATGACAGTTATGAAGAGCATGTAGGCAAACCCCTGTCCGAAATACCATGCCCCTGCACCGACCACTCCAGCTATGCCGAACACTTCCTTGAACCTTTTATTGATTCCATGGAAAAACTGGGCATCCATCCCGTGATCCACCATGCTGATAAGCTCTACAAGGAAGGGGCATTTGTGGACGCTATTAAGACAGCATTGGTAAAGAGGGACGAGATCGCCAGAATTCTGGAAGAGGTATCGAGCCGCAACCTGGAACCTGGCTGGAACCCGTTCAACCCCATCTGCAATGACTGCGGCAGGTTGACCACTACAAAGGTCACAGGCTCTGACCCTGATGCCGAAACCGTGGACTATTCCTGTTCTTGCGGCTCAACCGGCACCGTATCCATGCGGGGTGGCGGCAAGCTCACATGGAGGGTGGACTGGCCGGCACGGTGGCCCATCCTGGGTGTTACCATCGAACCGTTCGGCAAAGACCATGCCTCAGCAGGGGGCTCATACGATACCGGGAAGCGGATATCTGCCGAAATTTACGATTACCCTGCACCCCACCCCATTGTCTATGAATGGATAATGCTCAAGGGCAAGGGTGCCATGTCATCTTCCACAGGGGTTACGGTATCCATCAGCGATATGCTGGAAATCTTGCCTCCTGAGGTGCTGAGGTACCTGATCATCAGGAGCAAGCCTGAAAAGCACATCGAGTTCGACCCGGGGCTGCCGTTGTTGAACCTTATTGACGAATACGACAACCTGGATGAGAGCCTGGATATGAGGGCTTACCAGTTATCCCAGGCCGGCGGGGACAGGAGTGTAAAAATACCTTTCAGGCATATGGTCACTGCAATCCAGATCGCTGACCACAGTTTCGATTACCTACTGACTGTACTGGAGCGGGGCGGGTATGATGTAACCGATGTGGAGAAGGTACGGCATCGGGCCGGTAATGCTGATAAATGGCTGGAATCTTTTGCACCTCCCATGGTGAAGTTCAGTATACAAAAGACCCTGCCGCCGGAAGTCAGGAATTTCAATACCCAGCAAAGGCAGGTTATGAAAATATTGTCAGAACGCATGCCCGGATACGAGGACGGGCAGGCCATCCATGATGGAATATATAATATTGCCAGGGAAGTGGACATGAACCCGAAGAAACTGTTCCAGACCATCTACCAGGCACTGCTTGGTACCAAGAGCGGCCCACGGCTGGGGTACTTCCTGGTATCCATGGACAGGGACTTTGTGGTTGAGAGGTTCAGGGCGGCATCGGGATAAAGCGATGATGAAAAGAATAATTAATGTTATTGTAGCAAGACACCCTAAATTATCTCACTGATATCAAAAGGATGCAAGGGGCAATTAAATGGGTATTGTGTTTTCAAATCATGCCATCCTTGAAATAAATCGACGACAAATTGAAATTGGAGATGTTGAGCGTCTTATCAATAATCCTCCTCAACATTAAATATCGATAAATATTGGAACGGTGATGGTCTATGAAAGTAATCTACGACCCGAATACTGATATTCTGACCTTGATACTCAGGGAAATGTCCATTGAAGAAAGTGAAGAGATCAGTGAGGGGGTAATAATCGATTATGGGAAAGATAATAAGATTGTGTCTATTGAGATGCTTGATGCATCTGAAAATATATCTGAACCGCAATCTTTCATGTATGAGATCAAAAGAAGTAAAGTAACTGCATAAGTTGATAACTTCCCATATCAACTGAGCATATTATAACCTCAATCTCCTATCCCTCTACACACCATCGCCAAATCCTGTACCCTTCTGTATCCTTATCATTTTGCCTTTAACCATTATGTCCCAGCGAGCTTGGCTCATCCCCGCCATGCCATGTTAACCTCGGACGCATCTTTACTACATGCGATGCTTCTGAAGTATCATCCACAATGAATGCCACACCCTTCTCCTCTCCCATTTTGCGGATCGAATCTGCAATGCTCTGCCTCATATAAGTGGGCCGTACCTTCTCAAGTGCCGTGATATCCTCATGAGATGTCAGGCGGTGGCACATTATAATATCGCTCTGGCTGAGCACATCAGGATGCAGTGCCGAGGGTCTCTGGGTAGCCAGTACCAGGGACAGTCCAGGCTGCCTCCCCTGCCTGAGCCAATCATTTACCAGTACATCCCTTGCAAGACTGCCGCCATTTGCAGGCACGAACAGGTGGGCTTCATCTATGAACATCCAGACCATTGGCATGGTAGCTACATCCGCATCATTTATCCTGTTGATCTCATACTGCCGCCGTGCCGGGATACGCTCCTGTGATATCCTCCTGGCAAGAATGCCCACCACCATCGAACGTATCGCCTCATCTGGCAGGCTGCTAATATCAATAACGGCAGTTAAGCCAGGGGATACGAGATCATCAATATATATCCCGTCCAGTTCAAAAATACCCCATCCACCAGCCGCACTAATGAAATTATTAGCTGCGTTCTTGGTATCATTATCAGTATAAATATCAGCATTGACCTGACCTGAAATATCATCAAGTGAGAACTTCCCGGAATTATTCTTCAACTCCTGCACTATCCTGGTGATAAGTACACCTACAGGATGTACCGGACTGATATCGAACAGCCTGCACCAGTCAGAACCGGTCAGGTCACTTACCGAAATAGTAAGGTGGGTGATATTGACCCCCATATCAGCATATTCTTTTGTCATTCTTCCGGGAACAAATAACCGGATATCCAGTTCCTTCGGTTCAAGCCCCCACCTAGAAAGTTCATCTGCTTCTTTTTTATTCGCATGTGCCATGGTCCAGAAGATGCCCATGCTGTCAATCACAACAGATGCTATATTTTCGCATACCGGCGGCAGCTGACTGGCTAGTTCCTCAATAAGGGTTCCCATTGTGTACGACTTGCCATACCCCCTTTTGCCACATATCAGCACAGCATGGGGTCTGATGCAGTCTATATATACATCAGAGCCTGTTGACCCGTCAATGGCAAGATACTTCCCTACCTTTAGCAGACCCTGGGAAGTCTTCTCTTTATGCCTGCCCAGGATATACTGCTTCTCAGTTACTCCGCTTCGCTCAATATCCAATAATCCTGCACTTTTCATCCAGCCACTTAGACAGGAAATGGTGCACTTAAATATTCTGGAATGATTCCGGACCAGTTAGGACTTTGTGCCTATAGTATTCCTGTTTGGCGTGAGATTGTATAACCATATTTGCTCAAGACTGTGCATAAGCTTTTATGCGAAACATCCCTCGGCATTCTGGGCATACGTCAAAATCTCCTCTCTGACAAAATGAAGCCTGATCACTCTGGACTGTGACAGACGGCGTGCGGATGTTCTGCGATGCAGGCGGCGGCCTCGGTTGTTGTTGGGTGATGCCGGTGGCGGGCATGGCTGTTAAAATATACAATTTTGGTAATTATTAGACATGATTTACAGGATTAACAGGATAAGCCATTTCCATTCATCTTGTCGATCCTGTTGATCCTCTTTATAACCGAGCCGGAGTTATGCCGTTCCCATTCATACCTTGTTTTCACATCATTAAGCATTGGCATCAGGTTGTCCAGCCTTGAGCGTATCTCATCAAGGTGTTCATTTTTTTCCCTTAGATCGATCTCATGTACTTCAGGATGCATAGGTCCCACCACCTCCATCTCGACCCTGCGGTCAGTATCTGGTCTTGACCTATCACCCGTCTTGATCGCATTGATGGCATTCTTCCACTGGGACGACCATGGCAGATCCCTTACTTCAGTATGCTGCACGCCAGAGCGTTTTACATCTATTGCATACACATGGCAGGCCTTCTCGCATGCTCCACAGTAAATACAATAATCCTTTTTCACATCGATTTTCTTATCAGACGGCACATACCAGGCATGTGCAGGGCATACATTGAAACACCCATGGCAGCCTACCGGGTCACAATCAGCCAGCCTGTTCTCGATAAGTTCTATCTCCCCTTCAAAGGGTTTTATTATATCCACTGCTCCATAAGGACAGACAGCCTTACACCAGCCGCACCTGCTGCACTTTTCGTCATCAATAGTCACAGTACCTGATATCTTGGGCACAGGTGCCTCCAGTTTTCCTTCCACCTTTATGGCATCCTCAGGGCAGAAATCCTCACATATCCTGCAATAGTCGCACTTATCCAGGTCGATGAGCAGGTCCTGGAACGGTACAGGGTTATCAGGCGTTGGCTCTTGCTCCACCAGTACAAAGGCAGGACATAGGTGTGCGCACATGCCGCAGAAGTTGCACTTGTCCATATCCACTGCGATCTCACCTTTTTGCCCCTCTTTGAATGGGGCTACTTCTTCCTTTGTAGGAAAAGTGAGTTCCAGTTTAATAGCTTCCTGGGGGCAGGCTTTTTCACACAACATGCAGGGCAGGCATTTCTCATTGATGACCACCTTTGAGTCCAGTTTGGAGAAGTCGGGATTGTCAAGTAGATCCTGGCCATCTATGTCCATCCTGATAGCCCTTACCGGACAAAAGGATGCACACATGCCGCAAAAGGTGCATTTGGTCTGGTCGATGATCACCGGCGGTGCGTCCATACCTGTGGCTATCTCGAAAAGCGGACCTGCCTCTATAGCATTTGCAGGGCATACATCGATACATATCCCGCAGCCGTTGCACCGTTTGTAATCGTAGTCCAGGGTCTTCTTTGAGGCGTTAACTGTCTGGGTGTAAATGAAATGGGAATCACGGATATCCATTTCCACATTGACTTCAAGGCTGCTGTCTGCGGAATCTTGTGTAGTACTATCAGACATTTGCAGTGTATTTAATATTTAAAAAACTATATAAGTCTAGTGTGGTAGTATTGAAGATCCATTCCAATGGAGGTATAGTAAAATCCTTTTAGCGTTATCAGACTTTTCCTGCAATTTATTTATATAATGGGATTTCTATCAATACATCCATATCAGGCGCGTGATATCATTGGACCTGCAAAAAATACTTGACGAACACAGACAATCCTTCAAAACCAGGCTCGTAGAATCACTTGCCGCCAAGCATTCCATATCCAGTGATGAAGTCATGGAGCCGTTTGGGGACAGTGTGGATAACCTGGTCGAGTCACGATATGCACCCCTAAAGCAGGTGGTAGAAGCCATCTGCGCAGTTCCAAAACCGGTTTTACTCAACATCATGCGTGATCGCCAGCGAGAGGATACCTGCAAGATATGCCTGGCAAATGAAGCTAACATCCGGGTCGTGGATAAAAAGTACGGTGATTCCATATCCATATTCGAGATAAGCGAAGACAGTCCGGCCGGAGCCCTTTACCAGGTGCTCTTCCAGGGCGCACCTGACGAGGATAAAAAAGTCCCCCTGACCGCAATTATCCACAACTGTGATGTGAAGCGGGTATGGGCCGGAAAGTCAGTAGACAGTTCAGTATATGCCAGCCAGATAAAAAAAGCCCTTGCATGATGTCACGGTTCACTTGAGACTTTTCCTGAAATAGATGGTATCCACGCCCGGGCCACGGTGGTCTTTCAAGGTCTTTGAGACGACATAACCAAGCTGCTGGTACATCCGGTATGCACCAGGGTTTGTGGACCATGTAGTGACGTTGACATGTATCATCCCATCACGACCCAGTTTTTTTGCCAGTGCCCGGGTCCAGCAACCTGGCAATATTCTGCCCCCTGTACCCGGGATGAACAGCAATGAACGAAATATACGCCTCCTCCAATACTTCTTCTATCCCGTTGTAGTTCTTCCTGTATCCCACGGCACCAACCAGTCTTCCATTTGACTCACCAATAAGAAAATTAGAATCCACCTTAGCAAGAGTACCCGATACCCTTTCGTATATACCGCCCGCCCGTAAGGACAGTGGCGGAACAAACTCATTGTCGACCAGTTCCATGAAATCGATCAATCTTCCAAGATCGTCTGGTAAGCCTTCCCGGATTTCCATAGAAGAACTACAGTCGGGTCATATTCTTATAATTAGCCATCCTGGATATGGGGAATACCGACACATCAATACCACTTTCTTCTATTGCCACAATACAGTTCAGGCCAGCATATATGGGTAATCCTATCTTTCCCGGGCTGACAGGTGCCTTGAATATTGGACTGCCGGATTTACCGATTCCAATCAGGCCGTCGATATCTATACCTTTGGCCTTGTCAAAGACCTCAATAGCATGCTCTTTAGCTGAAGCAGGTATCTCCCTCATATTTGCAAGAAGTTTACCGTTTCCTGTCTCAAGCACGTCCAGTACCGAAGTCATTCTGCGGTTGATGAATATCTTCATCGGATCGATAGTTATACCACTGTATAACAGTAGATCTGAAAAAACGGCAGGGGCCCCATTTTTAATCGCTATGAGACCTCCGTATTTCGTGTTTACAGGAATCCCGTTCTTTGCCAGTATTCCATCAATTGTTATGCTGCATACGGTAGCAATGCCTACCTTTCCTTCCGGCACCCTGTAATCAATAGTGTCCTCTTCGATAATCTGGATATATGGGCTTATGGAGTACGGGGATTCGTTCATAGCCGCAATAATCTCAATACCATCATCAAAATCATCCTTGTCGATCAGCGCCATGTTCACGATAACGTTACCTTCCCCAGTGTCCACATCCAGGTCCGTGTTATAGACCAGTTCATCAATGGCTGTGATGATGAATCCCACCCTGTGGCCTATGAGCCCGTCTTCCAGTTCCTGCAATCCGTTCTCGGTAATGACCCGTCCGGAATATCCTTCCCTGGCGGTCAGCCCCCTCTCATCCAGTATCCTCAGATGATACCTGACACCCCTCTCACCGATCTGGTACCCTCTTTCCCTCATTTTGTCAGCAATGATGCGAGCGCCGATAGCACCATCACTTTCATTGATAATCCTTAGAATTTCTATAAGTTTTCGCTGCACCTGGGGGTCAGAGGTTAAGGTGTTCATAACTTGTACCTTTTTTTCCTACATGATATTGATATACCGCTGGATTTCCCAGTTATGTACCTGTATCCTGTATAATTCCCATTCGGCACGGCCCAACCTCATGAAGTTATTAAAAACATGGGGGCCCAGGGATTTAATTAATATTTCATCACTTTCCAGTTCGTTCATTGCATCCCTGAGAGTCCCTGGCAGTGAATCAATGTTGCATTCCAGGCGTTCATCAGCTGTCATCCTGTAAATATTATCATTTACCGGATCACCGGGGTCGATCTTATTCCTGATACCATCCAGTCCTGTCATTAGTATGACCGCAAAAGACAAGTATGGATTACAGGAGGGGTCAGGACTGCGCAATTCTATCCTTGTGCTTGACCCCCTGGCCATAGGTATCCTGATAAGCGAACTCCGGTTTGCCCCTGACCATGAAACATATACAGGTGCTTCATACCCTGGTACCAATCTTTTATATGAGTTGACAATTGGATTGGTGATCGCAGTAATAGCTTTAATATGTTTCAAAATTCCGCCGATAAAGTATCTCAAAGTATCACTGATGCCATATTTGCTATCAGGGTTATAAAAAGCGTTCTTTCCATCCTTGAACAGGGAAATATTGATGTGCATGCCGCTGCCGTTCTCACTGAACAGGGGTTTAGGCATAAATGTTGCATGCAATCCCATATTATTAGCAATTGTCCTGGTGACATATTTGAAGGTCACCACATTGTCAGCCGTTATAAGGGCATCATCGTATTTGAAGTCGATCTCATGCTGTCCTGATGCAACCTCATGATGTGAGGCCTCTATCTCTAATCCCATGCCTTCCAGGGCGACCACGATCTCCCTGCGAATATTTTCTGCCAGGTCCACTGGCCCGAAGTCAAAGTACCCTGCAGAGTCATGTGGAATAGTGGTAGGACGTCCGTCCTTTTTCTCAAACAGGAAAAATTCAAGTTCAGGTCCGGTATTCATCTTAAAACCCATTAAAGCCGCTTCTTCCATGGCACGCCTGAGCACATACCTGGGGTCGCCTACGAAAGGCTCACCATTCGGCAGGTGGACATCACATATCATCCTGGCACTGTTGCCTCCGTCATGGCTCCATGGTAGTATCTGGAAGGTATTAACATCCGGTTTTAAGACCATGTCTGATTCTTCTATCCTGACAAAGCCTTCAACGGACGAGCCATCAAAGGATATTCCCTGATCCAGCGCCTTATCTATCTGGGATACTGGTATGGCCACGTTCTTAACGATACCCTGTATATCCACGAACTGCAGCCTTACAAACCTGACGTCTTTTTCACTGATTATTTTAAGAATTTCTTCAACCGATTTCATTATTTCACCTGGTATATGGGATGTTATGAAACTTTTTTTAATTTTAAGATGTATGATAAAATATTAAATGTTTGTTCTCATTTGCCTTTTCATACCCTGCGAAGTACACCGATCCTGGGCTCGTAACACCTGCCTTCTGACATCAATGTTTTCACAGCACCGTCAATCTGTTCATCGGTAAGACCACTTCGTTTTGATTCATCCACCAGTTCAGTGACAGGCACGCCGTTCCCTTTATCCATTATACCCATCAGTTCATAGACCATCTCGTCAGGTTCGGGCTTGTCCTCTTCAGGTCTGGCGGGCTCACTACCTGTTGTTCCAACGTCGATCTCTTCTCCCACCACCTGGGCAGTTTTAGGTTCTGTGGACCGAGCAGAGTGGGGAGACTGTGTAGGTTGGGCAGGTTCTGTCGACTGGACAGAGTGGGGGGACTGTGTAAGTTGGGCAGGTTTTGTGGACTGGACAGGCTGTAGCGATTGTGTTGGTTGTGTATCCTCTACAGAATACGGGGCAGGTGTCTCTTTCACCATAGCATCTGCGGGCTTGCTTCCCGCAACCACTTCCATGGAGTGTGAAACCACGGGCATTGATGTCGGTTGGTGGTCAGCAGACGCCAGGTTCTTCAATGCATCAACGATCACACCTGATAGTGTATTAAGGTATTTGTCCAGGTCAGTGTAATGAGAAACGGCCCAGAGTATGCCATTGGCAAGTTTTGGACTGGCACCGGACTGTACAAGCATAGCTGTCAGTTCATCACCCTTAAGACCTGAATCCATGGCAGACCTGACCAATTTTATGCGCTCATAGGTCAGCCGGGCAGTATCAACTATCCACCTGTCCCTTATGCTGTCGCTTGCAGTGTTGAGTTCTTCCGGCCTTACCGAAGTATATATAGTTCCGTCCTCTGGTTCATAGGTCCTGGCCTTGCCTGTTATAGCCACAAAACAGGGCACATCCAGTCCTGACAGGAACACTGATGCTTGCGGCTGGTACTGTCCTGCATACACAGAAAAAGCACCGGTGGGATCAGACACTCTTGCCCTCCACATGTCTTCCCCTGCGCCAAGATTATCGATCTCGGTCAATACACCAACAAAGTACAGCCGGTTCACCCTGGCACCGGTGGGAGTGACCAGGTAATTGGGGGAGAACTCATCCCCGTCATGAAAGAAATAATCCGAATGAATGAATTCATGGGCAAAGACCCTCCAGGCAACCTCCCTCTCTACCATAGGTCACTATCCCCCTGCCCGGGTGAATGATGACCTGCACCCTCTATCTCTTTTACCAGGTCTGCGGCAGCGGCAGCAGGGTTGATCTCAGTCACCTCTACATTGGATGCCACCAGTGTGATCCCGTATTCGCCCTTGGTCATATTACCTCTCAATCGCATGGTCAGTCCCATAAGCTTTCTCCTGATCTCTTCCTCAACAGCAGACAAGTTCATATCCGCACCAGCAACTTCCCTGGCCTTTTCAATTGAATAGCCTGTGATCTTCCGGGTCAGGTCTGCATCCAGTACTACGGTCAGGGCTCCGGTACCGTCGTCCAGTATGTACTTTATCCTCATATCGTTCCTGCCTTCCACCAAACCATGGACACGGCAGATGTTCTTTTGTATCACCCTATTGCATTCAGAACATCTGGTAATAAGCCCTGAACCAGGCCTGACCGAGATTATGTTGCCTTCTATACTTACATCAAAAGCTCCGTCCCGGTCAGTTATTTTATCCAGCCTGATTGGGACGTGGTCCATTACCCCGGCAATATCACTGTCATCTATTGGAGTTTCTGAATGACTGACCGAAGTGAATTCTCCCATATTGATAGTAGGAATACCCTGCCATGACCTCATATATGCATTTTTGATCTCTACTGTATTTCCTACCGTAAGCTCGTGAGATGGTACCCATGAAGTGAAGGGGAGTTTGGCAGTGCTATCGACTGCTATCCCTGTTACTATGGTCCTGGGCCCGTTCTTTGTGTTGATCTCCTGCTGCCCGGATTCCATTATCCTTATTACAGTATGAACGGCAGGTTCGCCCTCTTTCAGATCTGCCAGCAGGACAGGACGTTCCAGGTTTTTCGACAGGAGCGGTTCCAGGGCGCTTGAGTCTAATTTCTCAACTTTCGACCTGGCACCGAAATTAATCTCTGACATGCCTTGCCACATCCTGACATAGGCGTTAGTGACCTTGACCACATCTCCTTTTTCAAGCCCGAAATCCTCCCATGCAGTAAAACTCCGTGCCCCGGTCTCGTCTACCATGGTACCCATAAAGATGGTACGCTCCTGGTCCTTGATGCCAACGACTTTGGTATTGATCTCAAGAATCCGGGCAGTAACCTCTATATTTCGCTCCCCTGCGCCAAGTTCGGATAGTTTTTTCACGGAAGGTAGATCGATATCCCCGTATTTTTTAAGCAAGCTCCTTTTTGCCTCTTGAAGAGGCACCTTGAACTCCAGGAGCCTTGCAAGTTCTTCTATAATAATAGCCTGATTTACTGTTGTGCCTGTTGTACCAAGCGCCCTAATTATTTCGTCCACATGGGGCGCAATTTTTTCATCCATTGTCTGCCTCCTTTATTCCAGACAGTCTCTTTTTATTATGGTCACAAAGGATAAAAAAACATCGATACTGTTAATTTGATGAATCCGGAATATTGTGTAATGTATCCTAAAGGAATAACTGGCTTTTCAGAACGTGCCCTTGACTGGCTGGGGAGTGTGCAGATTACCAGTGTTAAAGAGGCATCACAGATAGCAAAGGCATTGTGCCTGTGGGGACGGGATGCCAGAAAGGCAATTGAGTGGCTGCAGCATGCCAGGTCAGATGACCACTGGGAATCAGGCAATCCGGTGCGGGATACTGCCAGGGCTTGTGCTGCACTTATGGAATGTGGGATTTCCTGTGAGGGTACGGTGGACTGGCTGGAGGAAATGCAGTCGGACAGTGGTTCGTGGAACGATGATGTGTATGACACCTGTTATGCCCTTATCGCGCTTGGGGTCATGGACAGGCAGAACAGGCAGGGATTGGACTGGCTGCTTAATAACTTTTCAGGAAAATGGATGCATCCGGGCACCATCGCCCTGATTAACTCGGCACTGATACACGAGGATGTAAAAGGTATGTCTGACCATATCCAGCGCAATTCTTTGTGGCTTTTGTCGCAGTGCACGGATGATAACTGGAAGTATACTGCAACTTCCTGTCTGGTTGTACAATCTCTGATACTTGATGGCAGGTCCTGGGATGTGGGCGGGTCCCTTGACTGGCTGGTTGAAAGGTTAGAGGAGAGTGAATGGAAGGTTTCTGTGGTTGCACTGGTCTTGATCACACTTAAAATGTACCAGGATGACTGAACTGGAAGTATTAACTATATTACTGCTTTATTGCATCCACAAGTTCGCTTATCTTGGATTTTATATCGCTGACCTGTTCCACGATAGTACCGGTCACAAGCATGTCCGCACCTGATTTGACCAGCCTGGCTGCAATCTCCCCGGTGCGGATGCCGCCGCCTACAATTACTTTTGTCTCTTCACCTACTGATTGCTTCACAGCACCCACCATGGCGGCCGGGATTGGCGTATCAGCACCTGAACCTGCCTCCAGATAGATATAGTGCATGCCCATGTATTTGCCTGCCAGTGCATAGGCCACAGCCATTGCAGGCTTTTTCCGGGGTATCAGCCGTGCATCCCCGACCCAGCCTAC
Source organism: ANME-2 cluster archaeon (assembly GCA_014237145.1). Taxonomy (NCBI): domain Archaea; kingdom Methanobacteriati; phylum Methanobacteriota; class Methanomicrobia; order Methanosarcinales; species ANME-2 cluster archaeon. Next base: position 14,766 of record JAAXOC010000002.1, on the reverse strand, counting down.
TGTACCGCCGGGCTCAATAATTATATATGCCATTGAAATGGCCTCGACACCGTATTTTTTTACAAGGGGTGCCCCCAATGCCTGGTTGGTAGTGATATAATTTACATCCCTTGAGTTCAGGAGGCTCATAAAAAAGATGGCATCTGCATGCGCACTGACACCGCCTGCACTGGCAGGGAACAGTATTGTGGGCAGGTCTGTGTGCTCTTTGATAGCTTTCAGGGTCTTATCCAGGACAGTACCGCCCGCACCTGTGGAACCTCCTACCATGATGGCATCGGTACCTCCTTCTGCGGCCTGTGCTGCCATGCTACCTGCTGTGTCAGGGGATTGGCTGTCAGGGTCTATCAGGGTCAGGTGTACTGCACCCTGGGTCTTCACGACATTATTGAGCTGTGCTTCGACGCTCATATTAACCGGGATCAACTGCTTCTGCTTTCTTTGGATTTCATTCGCAATTGTTTGGAATTGCATTTCCTGCACCTAGTGGCCTTGACCGGGTTGCGGGCATTGCATCTCATGCATATCTTCATGTGCAGTATATGTTTTTCAGCTTCTGGGAATCGTGCCATTAATGTTATCTCCTTGAATTAATAATCTTAGTATCTATTTTGATTAATTAGATATCTTACAATTTAATTAGTTTGAATGTATTAATCTGATAGGGGCATAAAAAGGTGATAATTGCTTTTAATGGTTTCGATGCAAAAAACTTGTAGGATTGCACAATGCGATACTTTGAAATAAAGAAAAGTGTATCTATACCACCCATATCATACAATCCATATGCGGGGATAGCCAAGCTAGGCCAAAGGCGCAGGACTTAAGATCCTGTTACGAAGGTATTCGTGGGTTCGAATCCCACTCCCCGCACTACTATGATGGGTTATAGGTAAGTCCGAAAAAGTGTACGTAATTGTATATTTCATGCACAACCGTTTTTTTATGAGCTTCCCATCAAAAATAAAATATTTATGATCCATATTTGCCCTGAAGAAAAAAATACCTGAATTTCATCAAAACAATTAAGTCCAAAAAAAGTATATGATTCTCAAAGTTTTTAGACTGTTGATTATATTTTGAAATTATTAAGTGCCCTGAAAAAGAATTCAATAGAAATTCATTGAAAATTGTCCATTTAATAACTGTTTGAGGACGTTGGATATTTTTGTTTATCATTTAATGAAGACAGTTGAAATTTTTTGGTAAGGTGTGTTTGGTTTGGACGCATATTTGGTTCAACCATAAGAAAATAAAAAGTCTCGGAATTCAGAACAACCTCATAAAACCTTACAATTTGGCGTAAAAAAATAATATTTACAGACTTCACAGACTGTGAATTATATCCACAACCCCTATTGCTGCTATTGCATTACCCTTTTCATCTTTAATAGTGGTCACCATTACAGGAGTACCTGAGTAATCTCCACTTTTCGGGATTGTTGTAATTGTTGAATTTTTCTTAAGAGCCTCTTCAAGTACAGGTCCTGAATAATCATAATCCAGCACTCTGCTTGTTTCGATCCGTACGCCGCGTTTATTCAGCGTCCGCATAGTAACCGGAAGTCCTATAACTACTTCATGGATTGCCATTGCTATTGGTGCGATTTCTTTACTGGTTGAATCAGCACTTATTATTATATCAGGATATGCCATTGTCTTTCGCTCCACATCTAATAATTTCTAATGCTTAAATTTCAGACCGTGTGTAACATTTACAATTCCAATCGCTGCAACCGCATTACCATCTTCATCCTTAACAGTAGATACTACTATCGGAATGCCTTTATATGGACCTGATTTTGGTGTGGTTTTAATTGTTGAGTTTGTCTCAAGAGCCATCTCAAGTATAGGGCCTGAATAATTATTATCCACTATTTTTCCCATTTCAATTCTTAAACCTTTTTTGTTTAACGTCCGCATAGTAACAGGAAGTCCTGCTACCATTTCATGGATAGCCAGTGCTATTGGTGTGATTTCTTTACTGGTGGAATCGGCTGAAACCTTTATTACAGGAAGTTCCATTTTGTTCACTCCGGATATTTTATGATAAATTTATTACTTAATCTATAATTACTTATTCTATAAAATGTTGACGATTGTACATATAAACATTATCTATAGCGTCAGGAATGGCTTGGATTTACCGTTATAAGCATCAGCAAACTGCTTCCACGCTCATTTCTGCCCCTAAAATGGCTTGAAGAGTAGAAATCAATTCACCCGGAGACTTTTTATTAATTTCTGATTATGGCTAATATAAATCAGTTTAATTAGATATTTTAATTTATATTATAATCACTATGGGGCTTGTATTTCTATAAAACCATTGGTAATTTCAAAATTATTGTTTAATAAATAACATTACTATTTGATTGTTTTCCTCAATAAATCGTTATGAATAGACACATTTAAATATGATTGGGTATTTTATGACATAAAAAGTATATTTTTATAGTAATTATTAGATGTGATTTAAATGCCACGTGGTAATATTGCAATTAATAGAGAAATATCAAAAAAAGTACAAAATGGAATAGTCTACCAGGTATTACCTGAGATTGAACATGAAAGACAAATGCAACCATTATTTTCAACGGTTTCACCAATCAAATGTAAAATATGTAGTTGTGCTTTATTTGCAAACCAATACTATGAACGAATTATAATTACAAGCTATGGGAATATAATAGTCCAAACCACCTATTGGATATGCACAAATCCAGACTGTGCCAAACATCATACAGATACAATATTAGGCGTTACTGGATCAGCAAATTATAGTGACGAGTACAATGAAAAAATGCAATCTGTAAGATACAATGGAAGATGTACTCTATGGAAATCACATACAGTAGGTGAAATATTTACGGAGGGCCTGACTGATATCTCAGGAAGAGCTCCATGTCCAACAACATTGTGGAAATATGAACAAATACGAGGTAAAATATCAGCCCAGGAATTGCAGGAACAGGAAATCAATTTTAATGGAACTTTATACATCGATGGATATTGGGTAAAAACTGGCTGGAGAAAATATATTGAAGCTCAATTGGGAAGGAAATTTACTGACCATGAATGGAAAATATTTAGACATAAAGTGATTTATGTTGTAGCAACTGAAGATAAAGTTATTTTAGATTTCCAAATAACCAATCGCATGCCAAGTTTTATTGAATTGGTACCATTAATGTATAGAATTAAAAATCGCCTACCTGAGAAAGATATTTTGAAAATTGTTTCTGATGAAGATGATGCAATTATTGGATCCATAGAAAGGATTTTTCCAAATGTTTCGCATTCATTCTGTGTTTTTCATCAATTGCAAAATGTCACTGAGAAATATCTTAATGAATTTAAATATATTAATAAAATTCCGTTTGATGAATTAAAATTATATGGACTTGCACAGGGTCTGATAGTTGCTAAAACTGTTATTGAATCGACGATATACTACCAGAAAATTTTAGAAATAGCCTCAAGTATAGAGTTATCGAAAGCATCTGAGAAGGTAATTTCTTACATTAAAAAAGTCTATTCACAAAATAAAAAATTACTAAAGAAAGGATTCACACCAGAAACTAATAATGTGATGGAGCAATTATTCTCTTTAATATCTGATATATTCACTCAAGCTAGATCTTTTAAAATTGATGATAGTTTGTATAATTTCTGTAATAATATATTTGTATTTTTTAATAAAAATTGATTTAATACCGGTGAATGGAAGGGCTTTTCCCCTATAGATCGGGCTAAAATCAAATATGGATGATGCATTAGATCTTATTGTACAAAATGCCATAGTGGCAACACTCTAAAAAATCTCAAATGTCATACTTTTTATTCTGAATTATTGATTCTTACAGGAGATTGAATCTCAACATTTAAAATATTTATGCATTGAACGAGTTATTCTGGCTAGTTCTTAATTCAATCACAAGATAATAAAAAGTCTCCTGATTTGGTGATGAGCAGAGTTCATTGAGGATTAAATGACTCGGTTTTGAAGGGGCGGCATTCATCTTGAATTGTTTCATGAAGATCAGAGTTTTCAAAGAATTTGACATTTGAATAACTTTTTGCAAAGTGGAACCTTAAGATGAATCCAATGGTTTAAATGAACTATAGTTAAGAGCGCTCAGGGTCTCCAGACATTGATATTATCAATATGTTCAAAGTCACTATCATTGGTGGCAATGTTGTTAATTACCTGACTTTGAAAGATAACCTTATTTCCTTACTGTTGAACTTTTTTATAACTTCTATTGTTAGCGATTTCTTATTGTTTGCTGATTTCGTAATGTTGCCACCAATTAATTTTAAATTAAAAAATATTCAACAGTTCGAATTGCAACTATATTTTGCCACCAACTATAAATAGTATCAACACATATAAAATATGCATAAATATTCGAAATATCAAACTGTATCTTGAGAAAAAATAGTCAAAGGGAATACATATTATCAACATGTAAGAAAAACAAGAATTGACGGTAAAGTCAAACGTGTTTGGTCAAAATACCTCGGCACACAAGAAATCATCGAAAAAGTAACGACATGTACGAAGAACAAACCTCATTACAGCTCACCAGTTTTGAATATAGCAGAACTGCAGCATTAATTGAAGAACTGGAGAAGATCAGAGTTGCTTTGGTGAAAAAGGGTAACGGTGAACCGTAGTTTGTGTTTGAAATTGTGGACTTTGATCAAATGAGATTTTTTATTTCACTTATAATGGAGACATTTTTGAAAGATAGCTGATTCAAGATTTTTATTTAAAATTTTGTGGTGGCAACAGAAAACGCTAGATAAAGGGCTTATTTTTTAGGATCTTTCAAAGTAAGGTAATATGCATTTAAATAAACATTGCTTTTGTAGGCGGTGTGAGAATATATGGATTACTACAAACAACAACTATAACAATTACGCATGATTTTTTAGAACTTTATCAGAGATTTACCACTGTTTGAATAGTTCATGGTTTCACGGACCGTACGCGTAAGTGACATTATCTGGTAACAGATGAGCGCTACAGACGGGGTCGAGTTCTTCAGTGCAACTGCAGCAGGGTGATGGCTTATGCAACGTGCGCCCGCCTGCGATCAAGACTGTACTCCACCGGCCGTGGGCTTGAGTGCAGCAAAAACAGGGAGATGGGGCGCGGTTTTCGTGCCCGCTCCGAGTTTTCAACCTGCACCAGCCCAGCAGCCTATGCTCAGACCTCGCGCAGGCGGCTTCTACGTGTTAATTGATGTACCGCCGGGTGGAGATCGAGTTCTCCAGAGCGAAAGCAGTCGCAGAAGGAGTGGTGAGCAAGCAGTGTGCCCGCCTGCGATTGAGACTGCACTCAAACGGCGGTGGTTTTAGTGCAGCGAAAACAGGCAGATGTGGCGTGGTTATCGTGCTTGCATCCGGTTTAGACTCTGCACCGGCCCTGTCGTCTGTGCCAAAACCACACGCAGGCAATAGGTGCACGTTGATCAAGAAGCGCCGCTGGTTCGATTGTAGAGCTGGCAGTGGATCCAGACACGGCAGGGTGCGGCTCATGAAATATGCACCCAAGCGGAGTGAGAAGAGTGGGAGACGGATGGGCGTGGTTTAACTATTTAAAAAAGAACGGCGCTACTACCATGCATGAAGTGCGTCGCTGTATTCCACCACTGCCGGAATGCGCATCGAGTGACCAGTCCCTGCATGGTTGCGTTTGCATAGCTTGTTGTGAATGTGTGGTTGATGGTTAGTGGCGGTAGAACGTGCCGCTTGGTGGAGTTGTTACAATTGAAGAATCAGCTTTGGTGCAGTGCCATATCAATTACTTCTGATCTGTGAGAGTATAATAAGAACAGCAAACAACTTTTCACTCAACACATTAAAAAATGTTAAATAATGCTAATTCCATTCTTTACAGCCTTACTGATGATTAGATTCTCACTTTTTTTCCGATCAAATTCCTCTGGCGTATAACAGATTGCATCTATGTGTTCGGAAAAACGCACTTCTTTTAGGAATTGTGCCATTCTGCCCAAAAATTCCTGTCCCTTGAATATGTCAGAGACGATTATCAGGTCAATATCGCTCTCTTCAGTCGGCTTTCCCCATACACGCGAACCAAAAAGTATCAACTTCTCAGGATTGAACTTTGATACAATGATTTCCATCTTTTCAGCCAGAAATCTCTGGATTATTTTATCCCCTACTGCTGTGTTATCGATCATTATCTTCACCCATTTGTGTTCTGACCCATGATAGTATCTCTTCGGACCTGACAAGCTTTATCTTTGCCATATTTTCATCATACAGTTCAAAAGGCAATTCATCTGATACATCAGGATATCTTGAAAGCATATAATCTTCAGACAGTTCGTAAGTCGCATCCATGATATCAAGAGGTGCATTGACCAACGAGGCAAGCTTATCAATGTAATGGATTCTTGGAGGAGAATCATTAAATAGTTTGATGTATAACGCTTTTAGTCCCTTTTCTATAGCCTGCTCGCTGAAGAAGACACTTGCATAATAGTCGCCTGAACCTATACAATTTTTTGCAGTTAGCAGATCCCTATTCGCCTGTTTCCACCACTTTAATATCATTTTTTTCATTGTTACTCTATAATCATCTAAGTATTTTCAGTATATATAAGATTGCTTTTATCTGTTTGTATTGCATAAAATGATAGTATAATTTTTGTAGCACTGAATTCTATAAACGGATGCTTGCCCATATTGAAATATTCAGTGCACAGCAGTTTTCATGTGGATAATAATGATACGAGTTTGAACCTCTGGTCGAGTGAGCATGTGAAGTGCACCACTCTACCAGTGGCGAGCTCAGTGTAGCAAATACAGGCAGATGGAGCGCGGCTTTCGCGCTCAATACAAGTTCACACCGCACACCCAAAAAAAACACACCCGGGCTCCCCCACAAGCCCCTTACAAAAATCCCGTCTTTAATGACTCGATGCCGCATACCGCTCAGCAATAAGCGCCTGGGTCAGCCTGAACTGGACTCTATGCTTGTCCCAGTCATACTTAGCACCCAAAAACTTAATGAGCCGCTTCTTGGAAGCACCCTTTAACTCATTGGCCTCCATCAACTCATTAACAAACGCCTTTTCCTGTTCCTTATCAAGCTCAACCATTTACACCGAATCCGTGGAAACAATAGTGATCCATCCCATCGCCACAGGTAATTTCTTAGTAGTCAGGATCAGCCCGTCGGGCATATCCTCAACCCTGTAACGCATATTCACAGTACCGCCCTTCTAAGGCGCAACTCAGACGCACCAGTCTAGCCGCCTGTGTTCAGACCGCGCGCAGGCAATAGGTGTGTGTTGAGGGAGAGGCGCCGCCGGTTTGGTTGAAGAGATAGCAGCAGAGGAAGTTGCGGCAGGAGTAGTAGCTCCAGCAGTGTGCCCGGTGCGAGAATGTGGGTTAAGTGAATTAAACGGGTGTGGATTGGGTGGTTGGTGGCGGTGTACCCTCGCAAAGAGGTAAAAGAAAATGTGTACTGGATCTGGGCATGGTGAGCAGGGATTACACTGTTTTTTCTATCACTCTTTCCGTCCATCTTCAAATGATAACAACATAAGTTTATAGATATCCTCTCGGTGTCCAAAAGCAACAAGTGTCACTTCACTTTCGTTCTCATGCACCATATAAATAAGTCTATATTTTCCTTTTACTCTAAGAGATCTATAATTAGAGAGTCGATATTTCAAAGGCTTTCCAGAGTAGGGCGTATCATACAGTTTCTTCACTTTTTGCATCAATTCTTCCATCAACACTTTATTTTTTTTCTTCACATTTTCAATCTGCTTTTTGAAAATCTTGGTGTATTTCAGAGAATATACCATCAGATCACTCCAAAAACAAATTGCACAAATCATCTTCCGACTTAATTTCGAAGACCTTCCCCTCTCTTATATCATTTTCACTTTCATTTATCTGTTTCATTAAATCCTTATCACTCAAAATTTCGATGGTTTCCATCAAAGATTCCATCTCACCAATCAGATCTTCAAAGTCTTCTTTGCGCAACACTACGTTTCCTTTAACCTCTTTTATTCTTACAACACCTGCCATTTTATTACCTCTACTTATGGATGGGGTAATAAATATTAATATCTTGCCGTATTATGTAAAACTGATTACTTTTTCTTTTGTAACTATTCAGCCATCCTTAAGACCGGATGCAGATGGCGAAAATCCGTTCATTTGTGTCTATGGCGATACATTTTTTAGTTTTTAATACTGAGTCTAAGTTCATCGTTTTCAAAGGTGTTTGACAATTGTGTGCAATTATCTATTTGTATACTATTCAGTCTGACGATAACGTTTATGTATGGCTGAATAGTTACTTTCTTTTGTTCATTTGTGAATGTAGCTGGAGTCGCTGGTGCAGTGACATTAATGTACTCATCATACAGTTCAAAAGGCAATTCATCTGATACATCAGGATATCTTGAAAGCATATAATCTTCAGACAGTTCGTAAGTCGCATCCATGATATCAAGAGGTGCATTGACCAACGAGGCAAGCTTATCAATGTAATGGATTCTTGGAGGAGAATCATTAAATAGTTTGATGTATAACGCTTTTAGTCCCTTTTCTATAGCCTGCTCGCTGAAGAAGACACTTGCATAATAGTCGCCTGAACCTATACAATTTTTTGCAGTTAGCAGATCCCTATTCGCCTGTTTCCACCACTTTAATATCATTTTTTTCATTGTTACTCTATAATCATCTAAGTATTTTCAGTATATATAAGATTGCTTTTATCTGTTTGTATTGCATAAAATGAACGGGTGTGGATTGGGGGGTTGGTGGCGGTGTACCCTCGCAAAGAGGTAGTGTCACTTCACTTTCGTTCTCATGCACCATATAAATAAGTCTATATTTTCCTTTTACTCTAAGAGATCTATAATTAGAGAGTCGATATTTCAAAGGCTTTCCAGAGTAGGGCGTATCATACAGTTTCTTCACTTTTTGCATCAATTCTTCCATCAACACTTTATTTTTTTTCTTCACATTTTCAATCTGCTTTTTGAAAATCTTGGTGTATTTCAGAGAATATACCATCAGATCACTCCAAAAACAAATTGCACAAATCATCTTCCGACTTAATTTCGAAGACCTTCCCTTCTCTTATATCATTTTCACTTTCATTTATCTGTTTCATTAAACCCTTATCACTTAAAATTTCTATGGTTTCCATCAAAGATTCCATCTCACCAATCAGATCTTCAAAATCTTCTTTGCGTAACACTACGTTTCCTTTTACCTCTTTTATTCTTACAACACCTGCCATTTTATTACCTCTATTTATGGATGGTTTAATAAATATTAATGTCTTGCCGTATTATTAAAAAAGAATCATTTAAGTGAAATGGCTTTTAATGGAGTATGATATGATGGATGAGATTCATAAAAGAACGAATCCTTTGCGCATATTCCTGTGTCATTCATCTGGAGATAAGCCCGCAGTAAGTAACCTGTATCAGCGATTATCCAGCGATGGTTTTGATCCGTGGCTGGATGAAGAAAAACTTTTGCCAGGACAAGAATGGCAACTTGAGATTGCAAAGGCCGTACAAACGTCTGATGTTGTTATTGTTTGCCTTTCGCATAAAGCAATAAATAAAGCTGGTTATGTCCACAAAGAGATAAAAGATGCTCTGGACAAGGCAGAAGAACAACCCGAAGGCACAATATTTCTTATTCCCCTCAAGCTGGAAGAGTGTGATGTTCCTGAAAGGTTACAACGCTGGCACTGGGTCAATTTATTTGAAGAAAAAGGCTACGAACGATTAATGAGATCGCTGCGCTTGCGCGCTGAAAAAATAACCTCTGGTAGCAATCCAAAGACAAATGTGATACAAAGGCCTGAAGAAGTTCAAGATCCTCCTCAGAATGGCAAATGTGTCAAGTTCATCTGCACAAGTCGTGAAGCTGAACATGCTAAAGAAGTCTATGTAGCAGGTGAATTCAATAATTGGCTTAGGCCAAAAGGCAGTTTAATACGACCTACCCAAAAGTACCAGAAAAAGTATGGGTTGCAGAAGCAAATTAGTGAAGGAAAAGAAATCTGGGAAAAAGATATTTTTGTATCACTGGGGCATTATGATTTTAAATTTGTTGTTGGAAAAAGGCATTGGATACATTGGTATGAAGAATCCGGTTATACACGGGGAAACGATGCTCCAGGCGGTCCTAATTTTCGGATAGAAGTCTCTGATACTCAACAAAAACAAAAAAATCTCAAAAAAATCCCTAAACCCAAAAAATTATTTAAATATGATGTTTTTATATGTCATGCAAGCGAAGATAAGGAATCTTTTGTAAGAGCGTTGGCTGTAAAACTTCAAGATAGAGGTCTTAAGGTCTGGTTTGATGAATCTACAATAACTCTAGGGGATAGTTTAAGTCGATTAATTGATAATGGTCTTGTTAACTCTCGCTACGGAGTGGTTGTTCTAAGCAAGAAATTCTTTGAGAAAGAATGGCCTCAAAAAGAACTTGATGCTCTCGTAGCAAGAGAAGAGGGGTTAAATAAAGTCATTCTTCCTATTTGGCATGGTATTACCCAACAAGAAGTAAGATTTTTTTCACCAATTCTTGCTGATCGACTAGCGGTATCATCTGATAAGGGCATAGATCATGTTGCTAATGAAATAGTGAGAGTAAAGAACTCCACATAGATAATGGAAACTTTTTAATTTGTTCAGGAAATGCTAGAACCGCTTATGTAGTTTGCGAAATACAGAAGTACTAATAAGGTCTCTATCCAAAACCCCCAGGATATGATGAAAAATAACTCAACATGCAAATTTTGTGATGTAACCCAGTGAGGAAAGCAAAATGGTAAGTTACACTCCACCGCTTTCGGTTTTTTTTGTTTGGCATCCCGCTGATGCAAACACAGTCCAACCAATGGTTAAACATTGTTCTTCCATGTTGCAGCGTGATATTAACAAACCTTTCTCTCGTGCTATGAATTTACCGATTTTTTATAGGACAACGGCTAAGAAAGGCGTGCCTTCTAATATAAATATTGAATCTGAAAACTCAATAATATTTATCTTTTTAAGCAAAAATATTGTGGGAAATGGCGATTGGGTTGAATATATCAAGAAGCTACCCGAAAGCGATAAAATACATATTATTCCCATTGCACTTGATAATTATGCCTTTAATGTTGGGGGTCGCCTGCAGGGTAAAAATTTTATCCGGACTTATGAATATGAAGAATTATATACAAATTATTTAATATTCATTTCTGTAGCGCATGAAATCTATCGTCTAATCCTAAATGAGTCTTTTAACATAATGAGACCAGGCAAATATAACGCATTGAAGATATTCCTTAGTCATGCAAAAGATGGTAAGCAGGGTATCAAGCTTGCTAAAGCATTAAAGAATTTTATAGACAACAGCTCAATGAGGAATTTTTTTGATGCGACTGACATTGCCCCAGGATATCAATTTGATAACGAAATTATCGATCACATTAAAGAGTCCACAATCATTGCCATTCACTCTGATCCTTATTCCTCTAGATATTGGTGTCAACGTGAAATTTTATGTGCTAAAGAAAACCATCGCCCAATCGTTGCAGTTGATTGTTTAGAGGAATTTGAAGACCGGCGTTTTCCTCATGCTGCAAATATTCCTGGTGTTCACGTGAATATCGGGGAATATACAGAACCTGGGAAAAAGGACTTACTTCGAATAGTAAGTGTGGCATTGCTTGAAACCATTCGATTTTATTATGCAAAAATGTTGCTTACTCAATATATAAAAGTAAATTGGATTCCGAATGATGCTGAAATCTTGTCAAGGCCTCCTGAAGCTACCGATATTTTCAAAATATTAATAAATAATTACAATAGTATCCATTGCCTGAAAAAATCGGTAGTATATCCAGAACCACCAATATATGAAGAAGAGCTAGCTTTCTTTAAAAATTTTGGAATTGAATTTTTCACACCATTATTATTTAATCCCATTAATATTCATGGTAAATCAATCGGGATTTCAATATCTGATCCTTCTGATGAAGAATTAATTGAAATTGGTCATGGTAGTTATCACCTAATACACTTATCGCAAGATCTTGCAAGGCATTTTTTAGCCCGTGGTGCGAAATTAGTATACGGCGGCGATCTTCGAGAGAATGGGTTTACGGATTTCATTTTCAAAGAAGCTGCGGCTCTTCAGGCAAGGTTACGAACAGATAATATTCATTTAAAGAATTATCTAGCCTGGCCGATCTTCAAGGGAAATACCACTGCTATGACAGAATGGAAAGCAAAATATCGGCATATAGCGGCAATGGAGGAAATTGAACCGCCCTCTGATGTCTTTGACCTGATTCCCGATAAGAATTCATTCTTACCTCCGTTAAATACTCAAAACTCTTATGTGTGGAGTCGATGCTTAACCGAAATGCGAAACACAATGATTAATGATTGTGAGGTGCGCATTTGTGCAGGTGGGAAACACTCTGGATATAAAGGTAAAATACCAGGTGTTCTCGAAGAAATTGTTATTGCATTGGAGAAAAAGAAACCACTCTATTTATTAGGGGGTTTTGGCGGAGTTACGGCGAGTATATGCAAATCCATCCAAACGCAAGTGATGAATTATGAACTTACAGAGGCTTGGCAAATTCAAAATAATGCAGGTTATATGGATTTGTTGAGCTTCATGGATTCAAGGGGTGAGCGATATAAAGTTGATTACAAAGCCATCGAAGATAAACTAATAAATGCAGAGTTGAATAATGGCCTTTCTAAGGACGATAACGAAAAATTGTTTAATACCACATTTATTGATGAGGCAATGCATTTTATATTCAAAGGTTTGAAAGTCTTATATAGGTAGTAATATATCTAAATAAAATATCTAAAAAAAACGTGGAGGTATAAAAATGACTATGAGACATAACGTGTTCGTAAGCTACCATCATAACGATGACCAGAGGTATAGAGAGCAATTTGAAAGTATTTGTGAGGACGTCATCGTATCACGTTCCGTTGATATTGGGGATATTGATCCTAATGCAAACACAGAATATGTTCGTCAGAAGATTAGAGATGAATATCTAAGAGATTCGACCGTTACAGTCGTGTTAATTGGTAGACAGACATGGCAAAGAAAACATGTTGACTGGGAGATTTATTCAAGCTTAAGAGATACACAAAAAAACCCTCGATCAGGACTTCTCGGAATACTTCTACCTTCGTATGATTATCCTGAACCTCGTAAATATTCCCCATATACGGTGCCTCCTCGACTTTATGATAATCTAAAAGAGAGAAACGACGGAAAAAAACCATTCGCGGCAATTCACCCTTGGAGTACGAATCCTTTTGATATCCAACAGTGGATTCACGAGGCGTTTCATATAAGGGACCAAATTACACCGATAAACAATCGTCCTATGTATGGAAAAAACCATACTGGGGACCGATGGCAAGATTAACTAAATAAGTATAGCTAAGGAAGATAATCGATGGTTTCCCAAAAGCATAAAGTATTCATCAGCTATCATCATGATGCGGATCAGGTTTACGCAGATAAATTAAGAGAGCTCTATGGTGGAAATGCGATTATTGATAAATCAATGTATATGGACCTTAGTCACCTTCAAGTAGATACTATCCTTAATAAAATTCGGCAAGAACATTTACTTGATTCCACAGTTACCGTTGTATTAGTAGGGGAGCACACATGGGGGCGAAAATGGGTTGACTGGGAAATTTATGCATCACTAAGACCCTATGCTGAAAGAACACGCAATGGTTTAGTTGGTGTGTATCTTCCAAATTATAACGAGAAACATTTCAGGTTGACAGATAATGTACAAAGTGGCTATGCTGTTGCAATTAAATGGGAAGATGTCGGCGAAAAGTTAATTGATGCAATACATCAAGCATGGAATAATAGAAAACGACCGGAGTTGATTGATAATTTGAGAAAGCTACGTGAGAGGAATGCTCCGTTAGAGAAAAAAAGCTACTCAACGCCACAAGAAAACGATAATTGTTTTATTGCTACAGCCGCTTATGGGACTCCACTAGCTTATGAAATTGATATTTTAAGGAAATGGAGAGATCATAGGTTGAAAAACTCATTAATTGGAAGATGGTTTATTAACTTTTATTATAAAAATAGTCCTCCTTTAGCAGATTATATAAGAACGAAGAGAAAGCTAAGACTAATAATCCGAGGAATTATAGGTTTATTAATTAAAATAATACGTTGATGGAATATATGATAACCCATCTTCGCCAGTTTAAAATAAAATCGATATTTTCACTCTCTACATTTGGAAAAAACGCTAGCATTAAGACCCACGAGTAGTTTTTTAGGCAAATGAAACGGTTAATGGTCGGCTCTTTAACTTTTATTATTGGCTATTGCTTGACAATAATACCAAGAGCCTATCCGATAAATAGAAAAAACAAGGATCTATCAACAATTTTCAGAATATTTTCTCAATAATTCTTCTAAAATCTTTTTAACTTTTTTATTATTATTATGAACGTTTATCCATTTTTCATTATCTTCAATTACTTTTCTTTGTTGTAAACAATTTCCTACATCCAATATATACGTAATGAATCGTTTACGAACTTCAGTAGCTTTTTCATAATTTCTATTTTCATTTAACCAATTATTATAATTTTCAAATATAATATCTTTTACATGACTTTCGGCTTAGCAACGGGTTAAATTAGAGAACATTTAAATATTGTAACTTCC
>JAAXOC010000001.1 GCA_014237145.1 ANME-2 cluster archaeon | reverse complement strand
ACTTTAAATAACAGGTCCGGCTCCCGTATAGAACTGAGAGGGTGTATTGGCAGGCCCTACCCGGTCATGCCGCTGGGTGAAGCAATTGTGATATCTGCCATTAATGCTGCTACAGAAGACCCCAGGTTCATGCCTGTAACTCTTAATGAACTGGAGAATCTTCAGATCGAGGTCACAGTGCTTACTACGCCGCACCAACTGGAAGCAAGACCTGAAGAACTGCCCGGTAAGATTGAAGTAGGCAGGCATGGACTGATCGTGCAAAAGGGGCCGTATTCGGGACTTTTGCTGCCCCAGGTGGCTGTAGAAAATGATTTTGATGCAGAGGAGTTCCTGGGCCAGACCTGCATGAAGGCGGGGCTGTTCCCTGATGCATGGGTCGAGTCTGATACTGAGGTATTTGCCTTTGAAGGGCAGATATTTCATTAGTGACAATAAAAGTGCAAGTTATCGAACATTTTACATAGTTACATAGATCATTTTAGTACTATAATACCAGGAAAAGGAAGTAAAATATAATGGAATTTTGCCCTAAATGTAAAAGTATGATGATGCCCGCAGGCGGCATGATGAAATGCCGGAAATGTGGTTTTGAGAAAGAGAAGACCAAAAAGATCATTGAAAAAAAGGAATTCAAGGAGAGAGAGGTCACGGTCCTCGAGGGTGATGAGGCGGCAGGACTTCCCACTACGAAGGTCAAATGTGAGGAATGCGGTAACAAAACTGCTTACTGGTGGCTAAGACAGCTAAGGTCGGCAGATGAGAGTGAAACCAGGTTCTTCAGGTGCACCAAATGTGGACGGACCTGGAGAGAGTACGATTAATAGTTACACTAATATTTCAGCAGGTATTCATATATTCCAGTAGGCATTCGAATATTCCAATAGTTACCCACATATTCCCTCAAGGTCATCCAGGAACTCATCCATCGCACTTTCAGTAAGGTGCGGCATTAATACCAGTCTCATCCCCATCGGATCACGTGTTATTGATGTGGACCAGCCTTTTTTTGCAAGAGACTGCCTTACAGCAGCAGTATCGCCAACGTCCAGCACTACTACGTTCATCACAGGTTCAACCAACGGCTCCACACCAAAACCCCTTGCACGCTCAACAAGCCGTCGGGTCAGTCCCATGCAGTAATCCATCATACGGCGGTATCCTTCCATACCAAGATGCCTCATAACAGCATATGAAGCTGCAACCACTGCCCCGCTGCGGGTCCCGCTCAGGGAATGCTGGGTATCGATGGTCAGGTAGTGCGTCCTTGTTTGCAGCCCTTCCAGGTGGTTTTGGTCCCTGAACAGTAGTCCACCTGCCGGAATGGTGCACAGTCCCATCTTATGGGGGTCGGCTGTCATGGAAGATACTCCAGGCAACCTGAAATCAAAATCATATTCCCTGCCAAGGAAGGGGATCACAAAGGCCCCGAATGCCGCATCCACATGCATAAACAGTTTCCTCTCCACAGCTATGTCTGAAAGTTCCTTAATGGGATCGATCTGCCCGAATTCGGTAGTACCTGCTATACCCACAATTGCAACTGTATTGTCATCGATCAGCGACTCCACCGACCCCGGGTCCACCCTGAAGCTGTTATCAAGTTCTGCCTTACGCAGTTCCAACTTCAAAAGGTCAGCTATTTTATCGAATGAGAAATGTGCTGACTCGGGCACCACAATATTAGGCTTTGTACTCATTCCCGAATTCCTGGCAGCCCGCATGGCCTGTATATTGGATTCCGTGCCGCCGGTAGTAATATAGCCATGCACTGATGGGTCACCCAGAATACCACCCAGCATCCTGACTACCTTACATTCCAGTTCATGTGTGCCAGGGAACAGCCCTGCATCACCCAGGTTGGTCTCGATGAACATTTCATGAGCAGCAACTGCGATTGAATGCGGACGGGTGCACATGGCACTTAACACCCGGTCATAGGAAAAATCCCTGGCCCTGTAACTTTCAAGTCTATCCAGGATATCGTGTTTGGTCTCGCCCTTATCTCTCATATGTCGCAACCAAAGGTCAACAGTATTGTTAAATTGTTCTATTCTGTATCAAGGTGAATCCTTGCCGCCTCTTCTGCCCTGCGCATCAGGTCCTTCACCTGCAACCCTGTCTTCTGTGCGATGCGCCTGCAATCCTCGAATTCTGCAGAAATGTTAAGAACATTCCCTTTGTTGTCACACCCCACCTTCACCGGTACCTGGTATGGCCTGCCCGCTGCCTGTATCTCTATATCCATCATCCTGCGCAGTGCAGTAAGCCTGTGCCTGACAGGGATCAGCCGTACCCCCAGGCTTCCGGTCACTGCAATGATCTTATGCGCCAGCCTGTTCGTATCTTCAGACCTGCAGACCACCTTGATCAAAAATCCACTTCTTCCCTTCTTCATAGTGGCAGGTATCACTGAGACGTCCAGTGCACCATCATCCATCAGTTCCTGTATAAGGTATCCCATTACTTCCCCGGTAACATCATCAACATTGGTCTCCAGCATCTCCACATGGTCAATAATCAGCCCGGCATCAAGCTCGCCCAGCACTAAGCGCAGCACATTGGGCATACCAGTATCTTTCGAACCTGCTCCGTATCCTGTAACAGACGAGGTCATCTGAGGATATTCTGAGCAAGGTGAACCATACTTTTTGACCAGGTACGCCAGTATGGCTGCACCTGTCGGTGTAAGCAGTTCGTGCTCTACCGGCCCCCCGCGCCACACCAGGTTCGATAAATCCAGTATAAAAAGCGTTGCCGGGGCAGGTACCGGCAGCAGTCCGTGCGCAGTGTCAACATACCCACCGCCCACAGAAACGGGCATGCACAGTACCCGGGATCCAGATAGTTCCAGATTATGGAACGCCGACACTGCACCCACAATATCAGCAACGGCATCCTGCTGCCCCATCTCATGCAGGTGCAGTTCATCCAGGGGTGTACCGTGTACACCTGATTCGGCTTTGCCCATCAGTTCCAGTATGCCCAGCACGTCTTGTTCCACATGCCAGGGCAGTCCGGCAGACTCAATTTGTTCTACCATCCGGGCGTATGTCTGCCTGGTGTCTGAGTGCTGGAGCACTTCCACTTTAATTGCAGATAACAGCCCTTGCTTCACTTCTAAGATACTAACCGTGACGTCTGCTGCCAATTCCATTGCTTCTTTAACCAATTTCTTATTGGCACCCAGGCCCAGAAGGCTACCGATAAACATATCTCCTGATGCTCCTGAAAATGGGTCAAGTACCAGAACTCTTGATGTCATGTCCATATTGCTAACCAGATAGCTTTTATTGGAAAAATACTTATATGTACCCAATAAAAACAGTTTATAAATTATTTTACATTAATAGGACGGAAAACAATTGGAACCAATTCAACTTAAAGTCACAAAAGCTTATCCCACTGATTCCATTAAAGGTATTGCCAGGATTGATCCCCATACAATCCAGAAACTTCAGATATCTGTTGGCGACTTTGTTTTTCTTGAAGGTACAAAAACCACAGTTGCCAAGGTCTGGAGAGCAGATCAACATGAATGGGACACCAATACCATAAGGATCGACGGTTATACCCGCCAGAATGCGGGTGTCGGACTGGGTGAGCAGGTATCAGTAAAAAAAGCTGCACCAAAGGATGCAAAAAAGATCGTCCTGGCACCTGCTGAAGGAGAGGGTATAAAGCTCGGTGGTTCGGCAGATCTACTTGTTAAACGCAAGATGTCAAAGTGGGTTCTTATGGAAGGTGACATTATACCGTTTGTCAGTACTGTTGCCCAACCCATAGTGGGCCAGATGAAAATGGATCATACCACACGTCTGGTAGCCGTGGAGGTGGAACCAAAAGGTGCAGTTATAATCAAGGATACAACCGAGATAGAACTACTGGATAAGCCTGCTGTTGGTTATGATATAGTGGCCAGTACAGGAATTACATATGAGGATCTGGGGGGACTGAGCGAAGAGATCCAGCGCCTTCGTGAGTTGATAGAACTGCCCCTGAAACACCCGGAAGTGTTCACAAAACTTGGTATCAGTGCACCCCAGGGTGTTTTGATGCACGGACCGCCCGGTACTGGCAAGACCATGATAGCAAAGGCTGTGGCTAATGAGAGTGGTGCAAAATTCCATTCTATTGCAGGCCCGGAGATCATAAGTAAATATCATGGTGAGAGTGAAAAGAAACTCAGGGATATGTTTGAAGAAGCTGCCAGTGACGCGCCCGGTATAATATTCATTGATGAGCTGGATGCTATTGCAGGTAAGCGATCGGATGTCACAGGTGAAGTGGAGCGCAGGGTTGTTGCCCAGTTACTTACCATGATGGATGGGATCGGTGAGAGGGGGCAGGTGGTGGTTATAGGTGCCACCAACAGGGTTAATGCCATTGACCCTGCACTGCGCCGCCCTGGACGGTTTGACAGGGAAATAGAGATCGGTGTCCCTGACAGGGACGATCGTTTAGAGATCTTACAGATACACACCAGGGGTATGCCCCTGGAAGATGATGTAGACCTGGAAAAAATGGCAGACCATACAATTGGGTTCGTGGGAGCTGACCTGGCAGCATTGTGCAAGGAATCGGCAATGAAAGGGTTGAGGCACTTTATACCGAAATTTAATCTTGACCAGGAGATACCCCCGGAACTGCTTGATGAAATCAAGATCACGGCAGAGGACTTTGATAATGCACTAAAGGAAATAGACCCCTCTGCCATGCGTGAGGTCATGGTCGAAATACCCACTGTGACCTGGAACCAGGTGGGCGGCTTAAAGCAGAGCCGCCAGGAGATCATGGAGGCAATTGAATGGCCTCTCAGCAGACCGGACCGGTTCAGGGAGATGGGCATCCACCCACCTAAAGGGGTGCTGCTTTACGGCCCTCCGGGAACCGGAAAGACTTTGATCGCCAAGGCCGTTGCCACAGAAACAAATGCAAATTTCATCAGTGTCCGCGGGCCGCAACTGCTGTCAAAATGGATGGGCGAGAGTGAAAAAGCAATCCGGGAGGTGTTCAGGAAAGCAAGACAGGTGGCACCGTGTGTGATCTTCTTTGATGAGATAGATGCCCTGGCACCGATAAGGGGAATGGATGCGGGAAGTAAAGCACTGGAGCGGGTAGTGAACCAGCTTCTAATAGAGATGGATGGGCTGGAGGCTTTGAAGGATGTGGTGGTGGTGGCAGCCACTAACCGGCCTGATATCATGGACCCTGCTTTGATACGTTCCGGGCGGTTCGACAGGGCCGTGTTCATAGGTCCCCCGTCCAGGGATGGGCGTATTGAGATACTAAAGATACACACAGAAAACATACCATTGTCAGATGATGTAGACATTGGCGAGATCGCTGATTCAACTGATGGTTATGTGGGTGCGGACCTGGAGGCCGTGTGCCGTGAGGCTGTTATGGCTGCGATGCGGGAAGATTTTGGTACCGATAAAGTCACTATGAAGCATTTCAATGCTGCATTGAAGAAGGTCAGGCCTGCCCTTAATGAGGACATTCGTGAATATTACAAGCGAATGGAAGAACAGTTTGAGGGCAAGACTAAAACAGAACAAAAGTCATATATAGGTTATAGATAAAAATTTGGAGGATATGGTAATGAAAAAAATATTTGCAAGGAATCTCAGGGATAAACAGGTTGTCAGTTCGGATGGAGTGACCCTTGGAGTATTGAACAATATTGTGATAGACATCCGCAGCGGTTCCATTGAGGATCTTGTGGTCAAACCTGACATCGCACTTGAAAAAGCAAAATACAAAGAAGATGGTGATTTTATCCTCATGCCCTTTGGTTCTGTCAGGGCCATCAAAGATTACATTGTAGTGGATAAGACCATGTCCTTAGCTTCAGCAGCAGAGCCGCCTGTTACTGAGGGGTGAATACGGTCATCTTTTTATAGGGTTGTGTTGCATTGTCGGGACTTTCAACTGCCTAAAGTTGAAAGGTTGCATGGTGGGAGTTATAACACTAAAAGGTATTTTAAAAATCTGAATATCTGTACTTATACTCGAATTAATTTAATAAATCCCTAAATCCATCTTTATTTAGAAAATGTTAATGTACTATTAGAAATAAAATAAAAATGGATAAAATGAGCGAAATAAAGACCACTCTTAACCTTCCTGCAAGTTTCCCATTCTCGGTCAAAGTCCGCGAGAGTGAGATGCCAGATTTCATAAAGAGGACACTTGCCATTGAACTTTACAGGGAAGGCAAAATATCTCTTGGTAAAGCCGCTGAACTGGCAGGTGTAAGAAATAAATGGGAGATGCTGACACTACTGGATAAGAGCGGTGTTCCTTTGAACTACACTATTGAAGATTTTGAAAAAAACCTGGATACACTTGAGAGGATTACCGGATAATATGGTTGCTGTATCCAACTCCACTCCGCTTATTGCACTATCAAAGATAGGTATCCACTTCAAATATAAGGGTAATTTAAAAATTATTAGACAGGATTAACAGGATCTACGGGATATACCGCAACGTCAACATCCTGTAAATCCGGTCAAAATACCATGCTTTTTGAAGTGGATACTTACTGACAATAATTGTCGGACAGCCTGTTAAGTTCAAGGCCTGTTAATTTGAGTGCTTCCACCACACCTGCCCCATACTGGCCTGTGGTTACCAAATCAGCAGCATCTTTCAGGGCCGGATGAGCATTTCCCACTGCCACACCCAGGCCGGCCGCCCTGATCATTTATAAAGTATCGATAAAAATTTGGAAGATATGGTAATGAACAAAATGTTTGCAAGGAATCTCAGGGATAAACCGGTTGTCAGCTCAGATGGAGTGACCCTTGGCGTATTGAACAATATTATGATAGACATCCGCAGAGGTTCCATTGAGGATCTTGTGGTCAAACCTGACATCGGGCTTGAAAAAGTGAAATATAACACAAACAACATTCAATAACTTTATTAAAAATCTTAATAAGTAGATATCAGTTTGTCCACAATGCGGAAGTAAAATGATATTTGATAGATATGAGAAGGAATCTCCTAAAGAAAATGAAGCATTTGGAAAAAAATTACTAGATTGGAGCCACCCAATGCTTAGCCATTGCTACAATTAATTTGCACCTGAAGGGGGCTTTTTTGTTCTTTGATTTTATTGTCATCTACGTCAAAGCCAATGACCTTTAGGTGTCTAGAGAACGTAAGTGCAAGCGGCAGTCCGACATAACCCAGGTCGGTGATGCATACGGTTTTGTTGTTTAATTTGTAATCCATTTAAAAACCTTTTACTCATTTATTCCTAAACTCAATTTCAATTTTTTATCGATTTTCTTTATTGTTTCATCAGGTAAATGTCCCAACTTTCTCGCAACCAGTCCCTGTGGCACGGTCATGATGTATTCACACCGTACTACCGATGTTTTTATCAACCCGGAATATTTAAAATCCTCCGTTCCCTCAACAATCCTATATTCCGTCTTTTTCATATCTTTAACAATTCGAGATGTTATTCCAACCATAATCAGATCATCAAAACGCCTATCAATCGAATGGTCAGAGATGATCAGCGCGGGTCGTGCCTTCTGCAATGCCCCTTCCGAAGTTACAAATGGAAATGGAACAATGACGACATCGCCACGATTATAATTCATAGACATCTTCCTCTTTGCTATCCCAAATATTTTTTAGTGCTTGTTGTTGTAGCAACAAAGAGCTCTCATCGACTTGAGTCTCATCTTCATGTACAAGCCTTAAAACCAGAACATCTTCTTCGTCAGCCAACAATTTGAACCGCATGCCAGTCTTCAACCGCATCTTCTTGATGCTCTGCTTTGGAATTGATAAGTATCCCTCTTTCGTAATTTTTGCATATAGCGCCATATTTTATCCCTCTCCCTCTAAGTTCAGTTTATAGCTCCTCGTTTTTAAACTTTGCATACTGTTCCGCCCCAAAGGCTTTCAAGATGGAGATATAGATTTATTATAATTCAATTTCTGGTCTTCCTGTAATGACACTGTCCCATTTTCCAGTTATTTTCAAGACGCTGATTCACCAGATTTAAGCTGATTTAAGGTTGCATCTGCGTTAATCACCGTAATTCTGCGTCTAACATAATTGTTGAAATCACTGGATTTTGGAATTGTGCCATGGGTGAGTAACACTTCTTTTTATTGTGTTGTTGATTTGGATGTTATGGTCTTTGCCGTTTCGACACTATCCTTAATAATGGTTTTCAAATCATTACCCTTCGTCTTTTCATAATTTTCTTCTCTTACTTTATGAATCCATTCCAATGATCTGTATTTCCATTTAGCCAAATCCAATCACTTCCATAGACGTTACAATATCTACTTGTCTATATCCTAATAAAAAGTTTACTGCATTGAATATTCTTTTTTTTTCAATGTTTGCCATATGCCGACAATTCCAGGTAGTAGTTAAAGTTTGGTATATCTCGGATAAAGTCATGTGACACAATCCAAAGCGCCCTTGTACAGCACCGTACAGCCAGAGTTACCATGTGTACAGTCTTAAGTCCTTGAGTGCTTCCACCACACCTGCCCCATACTTAGCATTAGTTACCAGATCAGCAGCATCTTTTAAGGCCGGATGAGCATTTTCCACTGCCACACCCAGGCCAGCCGCTTTGATCATTTCAATATCATTGGCCGAATCCCCTATAGCAACAATATCCCGGGTGTCGAGTCCCATCAGTTTTGCTACCTCCACCAGTGCCGTACCCTTATTCACATCCACGGTCTTTATGTGGACGGCAAAACCTGTGTCCACAAGTTCTATACCCCTGATATTCCCATCCACCAACACTTGCCTGGCAGCATCTATATCAAAATCACGCCGCAGTGCCAACTCTGATCTTCTTTCCAAACCGTCCAGTTCCTCAAGGTCAAAATGCTCCCCAAGTATCCCAAGGACTTCCCGGCAGCGTGCCTTATCCCCGCTGATATGAACCGGCCCGTCAAATCCCATGGATACCACGCCGCCGTTCTCTGCTATCATGATATCAGATGTACCGATGAGTTTTGCGGCACATTTTACAAAGCCCAGCACATTACCGCTGGCAAGGATCACAGGTACGGTTAACTCACGTATGGCAGCGGCGGCTCTTAAGTCAAGCTGACGCTGCTCATCGGTCAGTGTTCCGTCTATATCAATAACTAATGCTTTCAATCTGTCAGTCCTTCTGCTGTAACTGAGAAAACCGCTTCACCTTCAGGCAGGCACGGGGAATCCACCAGGCGAGCTATACGCTTCTCGCCTTTGGATTTGCGAAGGTACAACCTGAACGTGGCAGTATGACCTACAATATGGCCCCCTATGGGTTTGGTCGGGTCGCCAAAAAATGCATCTGGTTTGGACATTACCTGGTTGGTTACAACGACAGCTGCATTGAACAGGTCACCGAACTTCAGCAGTTCATGCATATGCTTGTTCAGTTTTTGCTGCCTGTCTGCCAGGGTGCCCCGGCCAACATATTCTGCCCTGAAATGAGCTGTAAGCGAATCAACGATCAACAGGCGTACGGGCTTGCCGCTGTCTTTCAGTTCCTCTGCCAGTTGTGTGGCAGATTCTGCCAGCAGTATCTGGTGATTGGAATTATATGCCCGTGCAACATGGATATTGTTAAGGATTTCCTCTGGGTCCAGTTCCTCACCAGTGCGGTGGGATGTCCCCTCTACCATCTGGGCAATCCTCTCGGGCCTGAAGGTATTCTCAGTATCGATCATTATCACTGAGCCGTCCAGACCACCGTGCTCCTCCGGGAGCTGCACATTTACAGCAAGATGATGAGTAATCTGGGTCTTGCCGCAGCCGAACTCCCCGTAGAACTCGGTAATGGCCTGGGTCTCGATACCGCCGCCCATCAGCTCATCAAATGCCTCGCACCCGGTCGTGAGCTTGCCTACCAGTTTCCTGCGCTCCATGACCCTGTCCCCTGTCTCAAAACCGCCCACATCTGCCGCACTCCTTGCAGCTATGATGATCTTGGCAGCAGTTGCTTCTCCCACTTCTGCGGTCACTGACAGGTCTGCAGGTGATGCCACTGCTATGGCCTCTATGGAATTGAATCCCGCGTCCCTCAATTTCTCTGCTGTAGCCGGCCCTACTCCTGGCAGGTCTTCAATCAAAGTGATTTTTTCATCCATTTTATATCTCCTGGTGCACTGGGTATATTTCGTATTGGTGCACAGTTTTACAATGGTAATACTATTTAGATAAATATAAACCTGGGGTAAGCAGGGTGAAAGTATTCATCACATTTCCAGCAGCTCATTGTATATCTGCCCCAGCCGTTTGGATGTCATATCAATATCATGGTACTTCTCGGCAGACCTCCTGGCTGCACTGCCCAGCCTTCTCATCAGGGCAGGGTCATCTATCAACTGCCGGATGCAGACATTAAACTCTTCTTCACTACTGCCCATCAGGCAGTCACACCCGTGGGTCAGCCATTCCCTGAATACAGGCAAGTCCCTGGTCACAATAGGCCGTCTGTTAGCTGCTGCCTCTACAAGGGCCAGGCCCTGGGTCTCATGCCTGGAAGGGAAGAAGAAAATATCACTGGCAGACAGGGCACCTGGCACGTTATTGATATAGCCGGTAAACATAACATTAGATGGCATATCTTTCATGATTGTGTTATTCTCCTTCGAGATTATGCCGTAAAGACTCTTAACACTCTGTTTGTTATGGAAACTGCCGCCAACCCACATAAAGCGCATATCAGGAAAACAGCTGGCTACCTCACTGAATTCACTCACACCTTTCCTTAGTGTCAGACCGCCAACAGAACACACTACCGTCTCATTATCTCCGATACCATACTCTTGCCTGAATGCCTGCCTGTCCTGATCTGAATATGCATACTTCCCGAGATCGATACCGTAATTCAACTGCCTGACATCCTTTCCAGGCAGTAACTGGCGATAATATTGTGCGGCGTACTGGGACGGACATAAGATTATATCAGCCTTATTTGCTAAGTTTTTGAGCCATTTCCGTACAAAATATTTTGTCTTTCCACCTACCACAAATGTATCTTCGGTCATGTGACCGTGGAATATGATGGGGGCGTTATTGCCGTTATTGTTTTTACAAGACACGCGGTAGGCCAGGACCATTGGAATATGTATATGCATCAGGTCATAATCCGAGTCTTTGTCAAAGACCACGTCAATCCCTTGCTCTTTGACACGCCCTGCTATTGATGGGATATAGGAATCAAGCCATTTACGGTTAGAGGTTAGTCTATTCACCAATCTATTATCAATTATATAATTAACAACAGTCATATGTGGATAAATTGTTCTTGCTCATCATAGAAAAATTTTGTGTAGTATTTTTGTAGTGTCTCAGATGTTGTATCCCACAATGTTGTATCTTACATGTTGTATCCCATATATCACGTATTATACTACAAGCCTTGCTACAAGCATCCCCATATCCAGCCCCATCTCATCTGCAACTACTTGGCATTTTGTCCTGAGCATGTATGCAATGGGACTGTACCCGTATTCTGACATTGTCTCGTAATTTGCCATACCCTTGCTGATGATGAGGGTTGCGTCTTCAAGAGCCTCCACAAGTTCTGGAGGTGCCTCATCCAGACACACACCAATAGCATTGGAACCAGTGGTCAGTACCCTGTTAACCACTTCGCCTATGCCGTGTATCTCTACATCCTCCATTGTTGCATCATTAAGAATTGGTGCCCCGCGCACCACGAGTGTCACTTTGCCACCCATGCCCCGTATTTGTTCGATAACCAAAGTATCAAGCAGGATCTCCCCGCTGTTATCTACTAAATACACTACATTATCCAGTAGAGGCACCATCATCTCAATATCATCTACATCAAGCCCTTTGTTGAACATTTTCTTAAACTCAGCTTCAAAATCGTCTTCCCTTACATCGAACCCATCCACACCAAAATCAAAACTATTACCAATAGCAGCTGCCAGGGATGCACGCCTGAACCCTTCCACTGATATCCTGTCACCCACAAGCGACCGGACCAGTGGCATCAAGCCTACAGCTATCTCCCTGCTCAGTATCTTCTTTTCATTATATGGGTCAGGATCGCCAAGTGCCTCGTATGACCTGCGGTGAACTATTGTGGATACCTTTGAGGATGGCTCACTGGGCTTGAATGTCTGGTGCAGGGCGTCCAGTGCTGCCATCACGGCCTTGTTCACGATTTGTGGATTTTGTGTACTCAAGAGAGCCTGGTAATGTACTCTCGATAGTAGACAATGGGCACATCTTGGATTGATCTTCAAAACTTATTCACCTTTTTTAGCAATATTAATATCCATGGGATGACAATAGTTCATATGGCGATAAATATGTCGGAGCAAGAACCTCAAGATACAACTGAGTGGGAAGCCTTTGCAGATAAAAAGTACGGTGATATTAAGAAAGCACTAAAGGACATTGAAAGTAAGGGTTCTTCCCAGCCACTGGAGCATAACATTAGGAATGTTACAAAAAGTTTTGGTGATATGTTAATCTCACTGGGCGCCCTTGCTTATGGAGTTACCAGTGATGTGGTAGAGAAGACATCCAGTGAAGAAAGGGAAGCATTCCAGGAAGAGATGGGGAAAAAGGCCAGTTCGGCCCGCAATATAATTGCGGATGAACTGGATAAGGTCTCCAGTGCCTTGAGATCTAAAGCAGATGTGTCAGAGGAGACTGAAGAAACTCCTGACACGTCAGAAACTTAGGATTTCCTGTTGGGACAAAAGGGGGATGGGGGAAGTAATACTTTGTATATAGGGGGTAAATCCCCGATCTCCATCCGACCCCGGCCGCCGAATATCTCTTCGTACACCCTTACCATCAAATTATTATGTATTCCGGAATTGGACAGACATATCTATAGTTTCTTTATATTGAACGGAAAGAAAAATAATCCCGTAAAAGTCTATATCGATAAATTGTTAGCGGTTTCACGGCTTTTTTCCTGCTGTCTTTTTGCAGCCCCCACCAGCAAATTCCGCTCGCTGGCAATCCTTGAAACATCCAGGGTACTTGTATCAAGCAGTTGGGCGGCCTTACTTATAATGGCAAGAGAGTTTATGTTTTGATAGGTCATATATTAATTGAGTTGCTTGATGGTGTTTTTCACTACATCTTACAAAGTTAGGTTAAAGTGATAGACAGTTAAAAATTTCGTGATAATTAGCATAACCATCATTATAAATTTCTGAGATAAGTTTATATATTATATATTGTGTTTTATAATATGTGTTTAATAATAATGGTATTATACTTGTAGAACATGAATCTTTTCACCATCTAAGAACAGCTATGGTGTGCCAGAGTTTTACTAAAATATGGGGAGGATTTGTTAATTATCAATGTTTGAATTGGTTCATATTTCCAGTTAACGGGATGGTGCTGCACCAATGAACATTAAATCAGCACTATTTCACTCAACAATCATTATTTCTGCACTTATATCGGCAGTCTTCGGTCACGAATTAATCCATGTGCTACAGTTCATGTTTATTTACGATGAGCCGCTTCAAGATATTTCAATTCACTTTGCACAGGGTTATCCGGTGCTTACCCGATGTGTGGTGGATAAGCCAATTGGTAGTCTACAACAAACAATTGATGAAATTCCAGCATATGCCTGGACCTTTTGGGTTATTGGACTTTTAATATATAACTATACAACAACATTTTACAAAAGGCGGAATGATTCAAGTAATAAATAAATGTGGGCTGGGTTTTAGAGTAATTTTCGATTTTTTCCATCATTCTGCATGTTTGCAGAGTTTTTTTTTGACAAAACTTCATCTTGGGGTGATGCAGTTAATACCGCACAACCTCTTCCATCACCCCCCAGGCCACTCCCATCACAGCATCCGGTATTCCATCAAACCCATCACCTCCAATCTCCATCCGGCCCCGGCCGCGAATATCTCTTCGCATACCAAGCACCCTACAATTTCATCATTCCCGGGTGCGAACCTGAGAAACAGATACTCTGGCGGCACATGGGTATGACGGGAAATGCTGTCCCTACCTTTACATGAATTCTTTACAATCCAGAACACATTTAAATGAGACTGTCGGAAAAGTACCTAAAAAGCGCTTAAATTGAAACTTTCAAAATTATTATTCCAACTAAATCACCATGTTGCGCCATGTCGAGTTTAGACCGTAAAGCTGAAATATTGAAAAACAAGGCTTTTCCGACAATCT